>JAIVJE010000073.1 GCA_020200195.1 Acidobacteriota bacterium
GGATTTGGCGTCATGGCTGACGATGCGATGGCTGCGGTGTACGCGAACCTGTCGCTGCGAGTAGCCGTCTGGCTCAGTCCCGGGTGGCTCGTGTGACCGCACCCGGGCGGCCGTTGCGCACGGCGGAGGTGATCGCCGTCGGCAGCGAGTTGTTGGGCACAACTCGGCTCGATACGAATTCACTCTTCCTGGCGGACCGGCTCGCATCGCTGGGCATCGTCCTCCGTGCCAAGGCGGTCGTGGGCGACAGCCGGGAAGATCTGTCTGCTCTGTTTTCGCAGGCGCTGGGGCGTTCCGACCTCGTCATCACAACTGGCGGTCTCGGGCCAACCGACGACGACCTTACGAGGGATGTGGTTGCAGCGGCGCTCAGTCTGCCACTCGAGGAGGATGCGGCGATCGTCGCCCGCATCGCCGAGCGGTTTGCGCGCCGGGGCTTACACATGCCCGAGGTGAATCGCCGGCAGGCCATGGTGCCGGCCGGGGCCGTCGTCCTGAACAATCCGAATGGTACGGCCCCCGGACTATTCATCGACCACGGTGATCGTGTGGTAGTGCTGCTGCCGGGCCCGCCGCGAGAGCTGCAGCCGATGATGGATGGGCTCGTTGTCGGCGCGCTCGCGGAACGCGCCAGCGCGGAGCGACTCTTCCGCACGACGCTCGCTGTAACGGGACGTAGTGAGTCGCACGTCGAAGAAGCGATCCAGCCAATCTACTCCGCCTGGCGCGACGCGAAGCCGTCCATCGATACCACCATCCTCGCTGTTCCCGGACAGATCGAGTTGCACCTGACGCTGCGATCCAGCGACGAGACGCACGCACGCCAGACGCTGGCGAACGCCCGTGACGCACTGATGACTGCCTTGGGCGACGACGTCTTCAGCAGCGACGGACGCGCGATGGAGGAGGTCGTCGGCGACCTGTTGCGCGCGCGCGACTTGACGGTGGCCGTCGCGGAGTCGTGTACCGGCGGACTCCTGACCTCGCGGCTGACCGACGTGCCCGGCAGCTCCGCGTATGTCCTGGCAGGTGTCGCTGCATATAGCAACACGGCGAAGACAGAGCTCGTCGGCGTGCCGGCCTCGCTGCTGGAGGCGCACGGCGCAGTCAGCGAGCCGGTCGCGGAAGCGCTCGCGCGCGGGATCATGGCAAGAACCGGCGCGGACGTGGGTGTCGGCGTCACCGGGATCGCCGGCCCCGGCGGCGCGACGCCGGGAAAGCCGGTGGGCACCGTGGCGATCGCCGTAGCCCGAGGCGCGGAATCCGCGATCACGAGGACCTTCAGGTTCCCTGGAGGACGAGCGCAAGTCAAATACAGTGCGACACAAGCGGCCCTGGACATGCTCCGGCGGCTCTTGAGCCAGTGACGGCGTCATGCGGCTCTTCATCGGGATCGAGCTCGACGATCGGGTGAGAACTGCTGCGGCTGCGGCCGCAGCGCGTCTCCGGTCGCGGATGGAAGGGGCGGACAAAGGTCTCTCCGCCCGATGGGTACCGGCGGAAAACCTTCATGTAACCCTGTGGTTCATCGGCGACGTGGCCGACAGTCGCGCGCTCGAGATCGACGCGGCGCTTCGGACGGGTTTCGACGCGTCACCCTTCACGATGAGGGTTGCGGGGTTCGGCGCGTTTCCGACGTCGGGCCCGCTGCGCGTGTTCTGGCTCGGGGTACGCGCCGGATCGGAGAACCTGTCGGCACTGTACGCGCAAACGGCTGCCCTGCTCATTCCCAAGGGTCGCGAGGAGGATCATCGCGCCTATTCGGCGCACGTCACCGTCGCGCGGATAAAGGCCACATCGCGCGGCTCCGGTCCCGCGCTCCGTCGAATTCTCCTGCACGAGTCGGCTGACTGCGGCGAGTGCCGCGTCTCGGCGGTCACACTGTTTCGGAGCCGCATTTCGTCGCGAGGCGCAACCTACGATCCGCTGCTGCGAGTACCATTGCAGTGATGCTGCCCATCCTGCTGGGATATCTGGCCGGGTCGGTGCCCTTCGCGTATTTGCTCGCTCGCCGGTCTGGCGTTGACGTGCGCGTCGCCGGAAGCGGCAACGTCGGCGCAGCGAACGTGATGCGCACGGTGGGCCTTTCGCGCGCCGTCGCCGTGATGACGCTCGACGTCGCGAAGGGCGCGGGTGCCGTGGCGCTGGCCTCGCTCTCGCCGGGCGGCGTGCCGGGTGTCGTCACCGGGGCCGCGGCGGTCGTCGGTCACGTGTATCCGGTGTGGCTGCGCTTTCGGGGCGGTAAAGGCGTTGCCGTCGCCGCAGGAGTGTTCGCAGTGCTCACGCCGATTGCCACCGCGGTCGCGACCATTCTCTTCATCGCCACGGTCTGGGCGACGCGCTACGTCTCGTTGGGCTCGATTGCCGCGACCCTCGCCTTACCGCCTGTCGCGTGGCTTTCCGGCGCGCCTGACCTGGTGGTGGCCACCGCGGCCGGAATCGGCGCGCTGATTCTCTTCCGTCACCGGGGGAACATGAGCCGCCTGCGTGCGGGCACGGAGCGGCGCATCGGAGGGTAAAAAAGGGACAAAGGACAAGGGAAAAGGGAAAAGGGAAAAGGGAAAAGGAAAAAGGAAGAGAGCGGATTGTCACAGGAGAGTGTTGCGATTCTCGGAGCGGGCAGTTGGGGGACGGCGCTGTCCGTGCACCTCGCGCGGATTGGACATGACGTGCGGTTGTGGGCGCGGGATCCGGGGCTCGTCGACCAGATCGTTCAGCACCGCGTCAACCCGCGGTACCTTCGAGACGCCGAGATGCCGCCCGCCGTCCGACCCACGGCGTCGCTCGGCGACGCACTGTCGGGCGCGGCTTTCGTCGTTCTGACGGTTCCGTCTCACGGGCTGCGGGGCGTTATTCGAACGGCGAGGCCGCTCATCGCACCGGGCGTGACGTTGGTCAGTGCGGTCAAGGGGCTCGAGCTCGGGTCGATGGCCCGGATGTCGGAAGTCGTCGCCGGCGAAACCGGCGGCGCGTGGCCGATCGTGGTGTTATCGGGTCCCAGCTTTGCCTCCGAGGTTGCGCGCGGGCTGCCAACTGCCGTGCTCGCCGCTTCTTCGGATCCCGCCGCCGCCGCCGGTGTACTGGAACGGTTTCGCGGGCCTGCTCTACGCCTCTACGCGAGCGACGACGTGGTCGGCGTGGAGGTCGGCGGCGCGCTCAAGAACGTCATTGCGATTGCGGCTGGAGTCGTCGATGGACTTGATTTGGGTCATAACGCGATGGCCGCGCTGATCACCCGCGGCCTCGCCGAAATCACCAGGCTGGCGTGTGCCGAGGGCGGACGGCGCGAAACGCTGGCGGGTTTGAGCGGGCTGGGGGATCTCGTGCTCACGTGCACCGGGGATTTGTCCAGGAACCGCCACGTCGGGGTGGAGCTCGGGCGCGGCCGGCGGCTCGACGACATCCTGACGGACCTGGGCATGGTGGCCGAGGGCGTGCGCACGACCGCTGCGGCGCTGGCGCTCGGCGCGAAACACAACATCGAGCTGCCCATTGCGGCGCGGATGGCCTCCGTGTTCGAAGGCCGGGCCAGTCCCCGCGAGGCGGCAGACGCGCTGATGCTTCGTCCTCAGCGCCGCGAATCGGAGACGTAGGATACCGATGGGATTTTTCGACAAGATCAAGCAGTCGCTCACGAAAACGAAGCAGCAGTTCGTCGAGCGGCTGGAGGAAGTCGTCAAGCAGGCCGACGAACCGGCACGGCGGAGCCGCCCGGTGGACGTCGAGACGATCGAGGCGCTCGAAGAAGCGCTGATTTCGGCCGACGTCGGGGTCTCGGCCACAGCGCGCATTGTGGACGCCGTCCGCGCGCGAAAGGCGGGCGGGGCGTCGCTGCGCGATCTGGTCAAGGAGGAGATTCGCGCGATCCTCCGCGGCGCCAGTACGCTCCCCGGCAACGGCCACACGCCGCACGTCGTCATGCTCGTCGGCGTCAACGGCACTGGGAAAACAACAACGGTCGGCAAGCTCGCGCGGCTCATCAAGGAGTCAGGGAAGGTCCCGATTATCTGCGCCGCCGACACTTTCCGCGCCGCCGCCGTGGAGCAACTGGAGGTCTGGGCGAAGCGCGCCGGGGTCGATTTCATCCGCGCGCGGGCCGGCGCCGATCCCGCCGCGGTCGTGTTCGACGCGATTGCCGCCGGCAAGGCGCGAGATCGCGACGTCGTGCTGATCGACACGGCGGGGCGTTTGCACACCCGCGTCAATCTGATGACCGAACTGGACAAGATCCGGCGGGTTGCCGCGCGCGAAGTGGACGGAGCGCCGCACGAAGTGCTCCTCGTGCTCGACGCGACGGTCGGGCAGAACGGTCTCGCACAGGCACGCGAATTCATGTCCGTCGCCGGCGTGAACGGGATCGTCCTGACCAAGCTGGATGGTACCGCGAAGGGAGGCATCGCAGTCGCGATTGCCAACGATTTGAAGCTGCCAATCCGGTACGTCGGCGTCGGTGAAGCGATCGACGACCTGATTCCTTTTTCTCCGGACGAGTACGTGGACGCGCTGTTCGAGGAGAAGTGGTGAACAGGAGGCAGGAGGCAGGAGGCAGGAGGCAGAGCGTCAGAGAAACAAGATGCACTCGGCCTTCTATCTCCTGTCTCCTACCTCCTGTCTCCTGACAAATGTCGTCAGAATCCATCGACATACTCCTCATGTCCCGCGCGCTGGCGCTTGCCGAGCGTGGCCGAGGACGCACGAGCCCGAACCCGATGGTCGGCGCTGTCGTCGTCGACAGCGAGGGCGTCGTCGTGGGACGTGGATTCCACGAGTTCGCCGGTGGTCCGCACGCGGAAGTCCGCGCACTGAAGGACGCGGGTGAGCGGGCGCGCGACGCGACGCTGTACTGCACCCTCGAGCCGTGTTGCTACACAGGACGGACCGGGCCGTGCGCGCCGCTCGTGGTGGCCTCAGGCATCCGTCGCATCGTCGTCGCGTCCGAGGACCCGAATCCTCGTGTCAACGGGCGCGGGCTGAGCCACCTCCGCAACCACGGCGTCGACGTCACGTCAGGAGTGCTCGAGGATCGGGCGGAATGTCTCAATCGCGCGTTCTTCAGCGTGATGCGACGGAGACGCCCCTTCGTCACCATGAAGGTCGCGCTCAGTCTCGATGGGGCGGTGAGCTCCGGGGCCGGCGTCAGAACGGCGCTGACCGGCGCGGCGGCCAACCGACTGATCGATCGCGACAGGGCCGAGACTGACGCGATTGCGGTCGGCTCCGGCACGATGCTCTCGGACGATCCGACGCTGACCGCGCGAGGTGTTTTCCGCCGCCGGCCGCTGATCCGCGTGGTGTTCGACAGCCGCCTCAGAACGTCGCCGTCCGCCCGTCTGCTCTCGACGCTGGACACCGGGCCGGTCATAATCATGTGCAGACCGATCACCGTCGAAACAGCCGGCCGCGCGCAGGCACTGGTCGACGCGGGAGCCCGGCTCGAAGAGCTGCAGACGGACGACCGGACCCCGGTCCCGGTACGCGCGGCGCTCGAGCGCCTGGCGACGATGGGCGTGACCTCGTTGATCGTCGAAGGTGGGCCGACGCTGCACCACGCCGTATGGGACGCCGGAGTGGTCGACTGCGTCCAGATGTACGTGACCCGCCGGATTGCCGGAGTGCACGGTCTACGCTGGATTCCCTACCCGGACGCGGCTATAGAGACCCTCACGGATCTCAGCGCGTCAGTCGTGGGCGACGACGTTCGAGTAGAAGGGTATGTTCACCGGCCTGATTGAAGCGATGGCGCACGTGGCGGAAGTGAAGCCGACAGCGACGGGGCTCCGTCTGCGCCTCACGACACCTCTCGCTGCCGACAGCTCGTTGGGAGGGTTGAAGCGAGGCACACTGGTCAATCTCGAGCGGCCGCTCCGCGCAGATTCGCGCCTCGGCGGCCATTTCGTGCAGGGGCACGTCGATGCCACCGGGACGCTCGAGGACGTCCGTCAGGACGGGGATGCGTACTGGATCACCGTGAAGTTCCCGCCGCTCCTTGCGCCGTATATCGTGCGCAAGGGATCCATTACCGTCAACGGGATAAGCCTGACCGTGGCAGGCGTCGACACCCGGCACTTCGACGTGCAGGTCATTCCCTACACCTGGGAGCACACCAACCTGCACGCCGCCAAACCCGGCGAGCTCGTGAACATTGAATGCGACATACTCGGCAAGTACGTCGTGCGCGTTGCCGAGCTGGCCGGCATGACGACGACGCCGAAACCAAAGAGCACCCATTAGCACGCACACCATGGCATCCCGACGACCGCGCCGGCGCCCGAAGTCACCGTTCGCTTCCATTGAGGACGCGATCGCGGCCATCCGCGACGGTCAGATCGTCATCGTCGTGGACGACGAGGATCGTGAAAACGAGGGAGATCTGACGATAGCCGCGGACAAGATCACCCCGGACGCGATCAACTTCATGGCGACGTTCGGCCGCGGGCTGATCTGCCTGCCGATGACGGAAGACCGGCTCGCCGAGCTCGATCTCCCCCAAATGGTCCCGCAGAACACCGCGCGCTTCGATACGGCGTTCTGCGTCTCGATCGAAGCCAAAGGTGTGACGAGCACCGGGATCTCGACGTCGGACCGCGCCGCCACCGTGCTCACTGCCATCGATCCGTCGACTCGGCCGTCGGATCTCGCGCGTCCGGGCCACATGTTTCCGCTGAAAGCGCGCAACGGCGGTGTGCTGGTCCGCGCCGGCCAGACGGAAGCGGCCGTAGACCTCGCGCGCATCGCCGGCCTGTATCCGGCAGGGGTCATCTGCGAGATCCTCAACCCCGACGGGACGATGGCACGTGTGCCGGAGCTGACGAAGTTCGCAAAGCGGCACAAGCTGCTGATGATCACCATCGCCGACCTCATTCAGTACCGGATGCGGACCGAGGCGCTCGTGCGTCGCGTCGCGTCCGCGGCGCTTCCCACAGACCACGGCGACTTCCGCGTGCTCGCGTACGAGAGCTTGCTCGACGGAGAGACACACGTCGCGCTGGTGAAAGGGGAGATCGGCGACGGCGACAACGTGATCGTTCGCGTCCATTCGCGGTGCCTGACCGGCGATGTGTTCCATTCGTCGAGATGTGATTGCGGGCCGCAGCTCGATGCCGCGATGGAGCGAATCTCCAGCGAGGGCCGGGGCGTCCTGCTGTATCTGAATCAGGAAGGACGAGGCATCGGGCTCGCCAACAAGATCCGCGCCTACGAGCTTCAGGAGCAGGGATACGACACGGTGGAGGCGAACGAGCGCCTGGGATTCAAGCCCGACCAGCGTGACTACGGCATCGGAGTCCAGATCCTCAAGGATCTCGGGGTCCGGTCGATGCGGCTCCTGTCCAACAACCCGCGGAAGCTCGTCGGGATCCAGGGATATCAACTCACGGTGGTCGAGTGGATTCCTTTGGAGATTCCCCCCTCGGATCACACGCGGCTCTATCTGAAAGCCAAGAAGGACAAGCTCGGACACAAGCTCTCCAGCGTTTGACACGTCCGCCCGCTTCAGCTACGATAAACGTTTGCGTCTGAAGCCCTTAGGGCCCTTTTAGGATGTTTGAATCCCTCAGCGACCGCCTTCAGGGAGTCTTCCGGAGCCTGCGGGGCGAAGCCCGGCTGACGGAGGAGACGGTCGAGGCCGCGCTCCGCGAACTGCGGATGGCGCTGCTCGAGGCAGACGTCAATTTCAAAGTCGTCAAGGCATTCATCGATCGCGTGCGCGATCGCGCGGTCGATCAGGAGGTTTTGAAGAGCCTGACGCCCGGCCAGCAGGTGATCCGAATCGTGCGCGACGAGATGCTCGCACTTTTCGGGGATGGCACCGGCGGGCTCCCGGCGTCGCCGGCGCGCCCGCGGGTGATCCTGCTGCTCGGCCTTCAGGGATCCGGAAAGACGACGACGTCAGGCAAGCTGGGGCGCTGGCTGGCCAAACAGGGACGGCATCCGCTCCTCGTGTCGACCGACGTACGCCGCCCGGCAGCCATCGAGCAGCTTTCGGTAGTAGGCAAGCAGGCGGGCGTGCGCGTCCACGAGCCGGCTGGCGCTCCGGATCCGGTGGCGCGCGCCGTCGGCGCCATGACCGAAGCGCGGAACAGCGGCTTCGACGTTGTCATCGTCGATACCGCCGGCCGGCTGCACATCGATGACGAACTGATGGACGAGCTGCAGGCGATCAAGGCCGCCGTGCAGCCAACCGACCTGCTGTATGTCGCGGACGCGATGACCGGGCAGGATGCGATCAAGAGCGCCGGCGAGTTCAACCGTCGAATCGGCGTGACCGGCGTGGTCCTCAGCAAGATGGACGGCGACGCTCGCGGAGGCGCCGCGTTGTCGGTCGTCGGCGTCGTCGGCGTGCCGATCGCGTTCGTGGGCAGCGGCGAGCGGCTGCAGGACCTCGAGCCGTTCCATCC
>JAIVJE010000363.1 GCA_020200195.1 Acidobacteriota bacterium
AACCGGCGTTGCGTCGCCTCACTCGTCCGCGCGAGCAAGCCAGCGCAGCGGAGGACAAACCGGCTGAAGCCGTCGCGCAGCGTCAATGGGTAGGGTTACTCAGACCGGGCACTTACCCGGACGCGACCACTTTAATTCGCTCATGAGGTGGAATGCCCGATCGGTTCGCACATGCAACCACTCACCACCGTAAGGTGGCCGTTCGGCCACTTTGGTGCTCGCCGCATTCTGGAGGTATACGGTCCGATTCTGCAGCGAGCTGAGCTAACCCCCTTTAACCGCCAGTATTTGGTGTGTCTTGAAACGTTACCGAGTCCTCAACGTCGATTTCGACTCTCGGCCGTGGATGCTCGCCGAGGAGATCCAGGACTGGTGGGAGCCCAACGTCCAAGCTCTGTGGCGTGAGAACAAACGACACATCACCGAGGGCGTGCTAGAAGAGTATCGGGCGCTGTCAATGACATTGAGACACCAAGGGCTCAGTAATTAGAGTCGCGTTGCGATCGATCATCACGACCCGGACATCATCATCTGGTTCCTGAATCGGGTCGACCTGTGGGTCGTCCGACAGGACGATCGTCGTTCCTGGGGCATCCTGACGCGCCGGTGTTTTGACAGGCGGGTTGATCCAGACGGCGGTCGGCAGATCGGCCGGTCGCGGCGGGCCGTTGACGAAGCGTTCCGGATGCGCCACGTACGCGGCGGCCAGCACCACTTCACGGTGCACGCGCACCGCAGCGGCTTGACCGAAGTGGACGACCGCCGGCTGCAGGAATCCGAGCCCGCTGTGATGATGCTCGTGGTTGTACCAGCGAAAGAACGATTGGCAGAACGCGCGGCCATCTTCGATCGATCCGAAGCGATCCGGAAACTGCGGGCAATATTTGAGCGTCCTGAAGTGGGCTTCGGAAAACGGATTGTCATTGGACACGCGTGGCCGACTGTGCGTTTTCGTGACGCCGAGATCGGCCAACAGCAACGCGACGGGCTTGCTGCGCATCGGGCCGCCGCGGTCCGCGTGGATCGTCAGTTGCCCGGGCTGAATGTCGTGCTTCGCGCAGGTCTCGGCGATCAAGCGCTCGGCGAGCGTGGCGCTCTCGCGCGGGGCGAGCATCCACCCGACGACGTAGCGGCTGAAGATGTCGAGGATCACATAGAGATAGAAGTAGGTCCACTTGGCGGGCCCGAGGAGCTTGGTGATGTCCCAGCTCCAGACTTCGTTGGCGCGCGTGGCCAGCAGCTCGGGCGCGGCGTAGTGCGGGCGCCGCACCTGATCGCGCCGTTCCTTGATTTCGTGGGCGGCCTCGAGCAGGCGATACATGGTGCGGGGCGAGCAAACGTAGGTGCCCTCGTCGAGCAATGCGGCGTGGACCTGCCCGGGCGCCTGATCGACAAAGCGCGTGTGCAACAGATCCAGGACCTCCTGCCGCTCGACCGGATCGAGCGCCCGTGGCGGAGCCGGTCGAGGACGCACGACCGGTGCCGGTCGACGTCCCCGATACAGCGAGGCGCGCGGCACGCCCGATGCCCGACAAGCCGGCGCGGTGCCGAGCGTGACCGCGGCCTCCTCGACAGCGGTCATCAATCGCCCTCGTCGCTCTCGAACGGTATCAGCGGGATCTGGAGCAAGTTCGAAAGTTTTTTTTGGAAGTCGAGGAGCGCTTCCGCCTTCTTCAACCGCGTCGTCAGGCGGCGGTTCTCCTGCTCGAGTTTCTTCATCGCCGGATTGACAGGGACCGCTTTCCGTCCGCGTTTCTTCGGCGTCAACCCGCGTTCGCGCTGCTGGCGCCAGGTGATGAGATGCGACGAGTAGAGCCCTTCTTTCCGGAGCAGCGCGCCGAGCTCGCCGTGCCGGATACAGGCGTCGGCTTTCCGCAACACCTCCAGCTTGTAGGCGGTCGTGAAGCGTCGACGCGCGTGGCGCGCCGGCACTTCCGGGTCGGGTGGGACTGGCGCCGTCGCGCGCTCGATGGTAGGAGACCCTCCGCTACGGGACGCCTCGCTTCGCTCGCCGTCCCTTCGCTCCGGCTCTCCTACCATCGACTGGTCTGCCAGCATCGAGCGGATCTTGGTCATCAACGTCCTGACGCCTCCCCGCCCTGAACACTAATTACCGGTGGGTGAAGTGTCTCATCTATCTTGGCAGGGAGGGATGGTCTCTATCAAAGTGACACAAAGATCCGGAACTTTATCGACTTTGGTCGCATTCCGTTCTCGGTAGTCGCGTTTCATAATCGGTTCCTCGAGCAGATCCGCAAAGCCTTCGTTATTGGAGCGTGCTATCCCGCGCTTACGGCAGCGTGTGCACTAGGCGAACGGATCCCCAACCATCTGATCCTCGTGTTGCGCGAGGACTTTCGCACTACTCCTTAGTACAAGCGCGTGTACTCGAAGAATTCCTTCGACAATTGGGATTTGGCGGTCGAGACATTAGACCAGCACCTTGGTCAGCATGACCGGGTGATCCGGCGGATAGCTCTGCTCCTCGTCTTCGTACCCCGTCGTGATCGCCGACAGGTCCAATTGATCGATCAGGTCGCTCACGAAGAACGCCAGGTGATCCTCAGGCAACCAGTCCTGCAGACTCGGCGGCAGCAGGAGATCCTGCTCGGGCACGTACGGACGATAGGTCTTGGCCATCGGCCGCAGTGTAGTACATTTGAATTCTGTTTCAACGAGTGGAAGTCGTACGCCAACCTGCACAAGTTCGCCACCGTGAACCCGCATATCGCGGAGGGACTGACGTATCTGCTGGAGAACGCCAAACGTCACTTAGCCAGACTCTGTGGTTCGTTACGAACGCCCTGCGACCCACACTGTGATATAAGCTCAGGCGGCTCCGTTCACAGGGGCGGTGCGGCTCACGCCGTGTGGTTGCATGCGGGCCTGACTGCCGTTCAGCGTGGCCTATCTGCGCGCAGGCAAGTCTCGGCTCGGTTTCCGAGTGGCTCGCGATGAGAGAGACGACGGCTACTCAGCACATATCCGCCTATCTGATCGTCCCCGCATTGTTTGTTGGCACCACCCTGCTGCGGTTTGCACTGGATCCGCTGCTGGGTACTCAAAACCCGTTCACCATTTACCTGGCGCTGGTTGTCCTCGTTACATGGTTCTGCGGCCGGGTATGGGGCACCCTCACGAGCTTTGTCGGCGCACTCGCAGGCGACTATTTTTTCGTTGAGCCCCGCTACACGGCCGGAGTCGCGTCCGTCGGGATGGTGACGTTCGGTGCGACGGCGATCGCGCTCGTCGCACTCGTGGGCCGTTGGAAAGCCGCTGAAGAGGCACAACGGCACATGGCACGGCAGCTGCGCGAGCGCAACGCGCAGCTCGACGAACGCGCCGGTGAGCTGCAAGCGGCGACAATATCGGCCGAGCGAGCCAAAACGGCGGCCGAGGAGGCCAATCGCGCGAAAAACCGCTTCATCGCCGTCCTGAGTCACGAATTGCGGACGCCACTCACGCCCATCCTCACAGCCGTAACCCTGATCGATCGGGATCCCACACGCGCTCGCGAGTACGTCCGTATCATCCGGCGCAATGTCGAGTTGGAGGCCCGCCTGATCGACGACCTGCTGGACGTCAGCCGCATCGAACGCGGTAAGGTCGAACTCGATAAGCATCACGTGCAACTGTGCGAGGTGATCGAACGCGCCATCGAGGTGTGTCGACCGGACATCGACGCGCGGGGATTGCAGTTCCACGTTGACTTCGGACCGCGACCATATATCGTGAACGCCGATAGTGCGCGGATCCAGCAGGCTTTTTGGAACCTGTTGAAGAATGCGGTCAAGTTCACACCGAAGGGCGGCTCTGTGGGGGTGCGGTGCGACCTGCGTGACGATCACGTTGTTGTCGACGTGTGGGATACGGGCGTGGGAATTGAGGCTCGCGCGGTGGCGCGTATTTTCGAAGCGTTCACGCAGGAGCATCGGCAGCAGTTCGGGGGTCTCGGCCTTGGTCTTGCGATCAGCAAGGCCTTGGTCGAACTGCACGGCGGGAGCATCGAGGCGCACAGTGAAGGCGTCAATAAGGGGGCAACACTTACGGTGCGGTTACCTCTCGCCCTGTCGGACCGTCGCCGGCTCCCGCGAGCAGCCGACGCGCGGGCGCCACGGGCGCGGACAGCACCGCTGCACGTTCTGCTGGTTGAAGACCACGGAGACACTGCGGAGATGATGGTCAGCCTTCTGGAGCTGGAAGGGCATCGCGTGCAAACCGCTGCCGATGTCACCACAGCACTCGAGACGGCACAGCGCAGCGCCTTCGATCTGCTGATCAGCGACCTCGGACTTCCCGATAAGAGCGGATTCGATTTGATCCGAGAGCTGCGATCCCGCGGTCATACATTACCGGCCATTGCCATCAGCGGATACGGTCAGGAGCAGGATATCGATCAGTCGCGAGCAGCCGGATTCGCAGCCCATCTGATCAAACCTGTCGACCCTGAACGTCTTCTTACCGCGCTTGGATCGCTGATGAAAGACAAGGCTGACCATGAGAGATAGCCGGCGTCGACTGAAGGGTAGACGCGACGCGTCGATGATGCCGGCTAAATCACCTTTGAGGAGGTCCGTTTCGACGCTGGTTATCACAACGCGTCGCCCGCTAACATGTGAGTTGCAATCGAAGTACCCGCCTTAGCGATCCTGTTACAGGCGGAGTTCACAATGAGCTACGTTTTGTCCGGCGATTACTTGAGACACACACGCAGACATTTGTCTGGCATGAAGTGAAATTTTAGAACAAAGCGCCGATGACTCGATCCGCTGAAGCACATGCCTCCTCGGGCTTGATTGCGCTAGGTAGCACATGCAGAACTGTGAAAAGATGAAAACGTTTCGGTCACGAGGTATCGGCTACCGCCGACGATTGAGCACAGGTTGAGCACAGCAGGAGCCAAGTCGGACGAAATTCCCGCCGATTCCTCTCGCCCCCGACCAAATTTCCTAATAAAATCCGCTAGGTTCAGTCTGCCGGACCACTCGGTTTCACCCGGGTGGTCAGTGGATCAAATCTCGTCAACCTCGCATCGATCATTCGAAATCCAATTGAAGGGTACAACGCTCGGCCGGCGCGCAGCGTGAGAATGTCAATGTCAGAGGCGATTACTCGGACACGCTCCTAGCGACCGAACCATGGCGCTGGAGGCGATCGTAGAGTTGCTTCGAATTGTGGAGATACAAGTTCGGTTCAGGTGGTCACCAACCATGGTTCATCGCAGACACACCCGGTGAAGTGTACATCGCGAAAGAAGCAGAGCCGTTGCCGTTTATTCGACGCGTCTACCTTCCCAACTCCCATTTGGTTGGCCCAATGCACACGCTCGACGTCGTGCACGGCAGGTTTGTCGTTCGTGACGAGCACCTTTACGAAGATCGAGATGTGACCGACGCCGAATTCAGCGAACTTCGCAGGAGAGCAACGGGTTCTGCCTAGTCTAGTGTCGCATCCTCGTGTCGCGTGTCAGAGGTTCGTTCGCAAAATCGTTCGACCTTGTCGAGAATCGCGTCGGTGGTGGCTGTCCAGACAGGGCGTCAGGGCGCCACTCTCTAAGTGAGGTTGAGCCCCACCCTTGCGCGCGTCGAGTAGGTCGAACTGCCCGGAAACAAATATAGCAGACTCGGTCAAAACCGGGCTACTGGCTCTCGTCAGCATGTTGGCAATCTATGGTTCTTTGACCCAAGTGCTGAGCGGAGTCGGTTTGTCTCCAAGGAGTATCCAAACCCGAGATAGGTCACCGTCAGGTAAAGGGGAGATAGGTCACCGTCAGGTAAAGGGGTGGGATTGAGCAATCCGGTTGCTAGGGTTCGTTTCAAGGCTTCAAACAGCGCACGAGCCGCAGTTTTGCTCCGAGCGTCCGCAGTTGACTGAGTATATATCCCTCGCGAAGCCGAATCATACAAAAGAATTTCGGCTGCGTGCCCTACGTGCCTGCGCTTGTGATCAACATCCGCCGCACGGTTCTCGCGATCGCGGCGGCAGCCGACTTCGGTTCGTCATGTTCCCAAACGCGAAAGACACGCCAGCCCATCGCGGCAAGCCGTGCGTCCGTGTCGCGGTCGCGCAAAACGTTTCCTTTGAGTTTTGCCCGCCACCAGGCTGCGTTCGCCTTTGGCCACGTGCCATGCTCGGGACAGCCATGCCAGAAGCACCCGTCCACGAAGACGGCAACCTTGGCCCGAAGAAAGGCGACGTCAGGGCGTCGGCGGGTTCCAGGTAACGACAGGTCCACTCGATAGCGAAGGCGGAGTGCGCTGAGCGCAGCACGTAAGGCAAGCTCTCCTGGCGTATCGCGCCGGCGCGTCACCTGCATCCGCTTCCTAACCTGCGGGGACGAGGCCTCAGGCCTCCTCTTCGTCGTCGGCATCGAACAAAGTGCTCGCAACGTCGAGCGGTTCCTCGTCGCCTTCCGCCCAAGTGAACTCAGTACCATTGCGCTCCAAATACGCGAGGTAAACGTCGTCCAACAACTCAAGGTACATGTGGGAAACTTTCGGTCGACCGTTCTTAGGCGGGTTCCACGTTACGTCGAAGAAACGCATGTCCGTGCCGTCCGGCTCGTACAGGGCGATGAAAATCTTCTCGAATTTGTCGGGGTCTTCGTCTGGTTCGTCGCGTCCAGTGTACGGTCGCAGGTGACGAACCCACGAACCGAAGGACGATGGATTGTCCTTCTTGCCGTCGTCACAGCTGTCGAAGGGCAGGAACAACACCCCAACCATCACGGCATACGGCTGCCGCTTGTGATAGCCAGTGGCCTCGATCCGCAACTCCTCCTCATTGCGCTTCATGTTGTGCGTGTAGCGTCCGCACCCTTGACATCGCGAAGGTGGACGGACTTGAGGGAAATCCCTAACGCGAGTCCGACCTGCGGAGTGCTGAAGTTGACGTCCAGTTGTTTCTTGCCGCGGAGGGATCCGGCCGTGCGCTTCGTCGTTGCCGCAATGTCCGGAAGACGCGGCAATAGGTCCGAGGCAATATGCTCGGCCATGTGCTCCGCGAAGCGAACCGCATACTGGTTCTTTTTCCCGACAACGTCCGACCGTTTCGGTCTAGGCTCCGCCGCCGTCAGAACTGCGGCAATGACCTTTGCGCCGTCACGCGCAGGCGGGGTGTTCTTCTTGTTCTGTGGCTTTTGCGCCATGGGAAGGAGCCACGGACATGGCCATTCGGTCCACGTGGAGCTTCACATCTTGGAGGAATGCGTCTTCGAATTTCAAGCAGCTAGCATCGGCGCGGCTGTAGAACCCGGCAGCGGCTCGATATGAGAGTGGTGCGCGGGGAAAGCGCAAGAAGTCGCGCAGGCTGGTGGAGGGTTCCCGCACCGGCCACGCTGAGACGTCAACCGTGTACACCTTCTGATCTCGACCCCATGCGGCACGTGGCCAAGCCATCCCGCGCTTCAAGAGCGTTCCTTTGGGTGTGTCACCTGTTGGGTGGGCGATGCGCTTGCCGATCCACTGACCCATCGGAACGCTGACAGCGTTCCCGACCAACTTCCACCGATGGCCCCGTTTCACATCGTCGTCTGCGAGCGCCGGCACGGTCCAATCTTCAGCAAACCCCTGAAGCCGCTCGACGTCTCGTATGTCCGGTGTCGTAATCGAGTGATCCAACGGGTCCCACACACCGGGAGGTGATGGGATGCCGATTGTCGAGCCACCCTTCAGCGTCGGCAACCCTCTGGCGCCGCTGCGGTATCCCGAACGCACGCGCATCCACCACGCGATACGCCCACGTGAAGCCCAATTCCTCCAGCTCGTCCACCAAGTACCGCATCGCTTTGCCACGCTGAAGCTGCAGCATGAACGGAACGTTCTCAAGGAGGAGCCAGCGAGGGTTGGATTCCCGACGGAGCAGCCGGAACACTTCGGCGACTAGGCTGGATTGATTGCCTTTAATGCCGACTGTGCGGCCCGCCTGGCTCAGGTCTTGGCATGGGAAACCAGCTGCGACCAGGTCGACCTTCGGTAGCGATTTGATTCCGCGTACGTCCGGTTTGATTGGAATGCCATTGAAATGTGTTTTGAGAACCCGCTGCGCGCCAGGATCAATCTCGCAGAGCAACTCCGTGCGGTATCCGCCACACCCGCGCAAGCCCTGTTCGATGCCGCCAATGCCGGCGAACAGACCTATGACCCTCATCGGTTCGCCGTTCGGTTTCATGCGCGCCTCTTTAATACCACATTCATCGAGGCTTTCAGCTCGACGTGACTGCTTCTACGCGCAGAATAACGGGCGAGAGTGACAGGGTAGGTCCTGCTCATCGCGGATTTGGGATACCTCTCACAGCTCAACGGGTTCGATGCGAACCACAGCGCCGCGACCTCCAAGGACTGTCCCTTCGCCGCAAATAGTCCTCGAGCTGATCCCGCCTGACCCGGCGGAAGCCGTCCTTCAGCGCCCACGGGTTTATGAAATTCGCGGTGTCGGCGAGCCGGTCGTCGGCTAGATAGCACGGAACGAGGAACCACGGCGTCTCCGCGCTGGAAACTGGAAGCTACCGCCGTGGCGCCTTGAGCGTCATCACGTACTTCGCCACCGCTCTAATCTCCTCATCCTTCAGCGCCATTCCAAACGGCGCCATCGTCGTCCCTTTGATGCCGTTCCGGATGACCTGGATAGCCGCTGCCTCTGTCGGCGCATGCTGGCGCGGGCCGGTGAGAGCCTTGGCAAGCGCCGTGCCCTGGCCGTCGGCACCGTGACAGACGGAGCAGGAGCGGGTGAAGACAGCACGGCCCAGTGACGCGTTGGACGGCGTTTTACCGCGTTGCGCAACCCGCCCGGTCGCGGGGGTATAGCCATCGAGGGTGCGGCGAGTCAGAAAATACCGTCCGGCGGCGTTCAGGTTCGCGAGATGCGGCATCTTGGAATCGTGGCAGGTGCTGCAGCGCTTCCCGACGAGTCGTGCATGCTCGTACGTCCCTGCCGAGGACACATCGTTCCAGCCGGCCACGGCTATCGCGGCGCAGACGATCACGCCGCGAATCGCTTTCACCGCGGCTCCGTGCTGGCGGCGGCGGTGTCAGCGGACACCGCGCCCAGCGCCGCCTGAACCGCCAGCTCGAGGCTTTCCTTCGGCTGACGGCGGAACCGCACGCATTCGATGAACTCCGTGAGATGGGTAGGGGGAAGCGATGCATCTGCGGGCAGTTCGAAGCGTTCGAGCACGCGATCCGGCGCGGGCGCGCCCCTGACCTGGCCCTGCTGCGTCATGCCGTGGATCATGTAAAACCAGTCCCGGTATTCCTTCGGCCAGTTCTCAGCCGCATCAGCGTAGGGTTCCGTCTGGCCTTCGCCCTGCAATGTCAGGCCGCGGTCGTCGATCGCAATCGTCGCATTGGTGCCGATGACGTGGAGGGAACGCGCCGGTGCGCCGTTCAATGACGCGGAGAGCGTGACGGCGGTGCCCTTCGGGTAGCTGACGAGCGCGTTCAGCGTGTCGGGGACCTCGCGGCCATCCTTCCAGCGGAGCAGCGCCCCGGTGGCGGTCACACTCGAGGGGGCACCCTCACCGAGCAGCCACTGGATCGCCGTCAACTGTGGCACGAACCGCGCGCCTGCCAGCCCGGAGCCGTACTCTCGGTAACAGCGCCAGCGAAAGAAGCGGTACGGATCGAACGCTCGCGCCGGTGTTCTGCCATCGAAGGCGGCAAAGTCGATGGTTTCAGGCGACGCGTCGGGGGGAAATGGTGTCTGCCAGGCGGCGATCGAGCTCACCGAATCCCAGGCTGCGCGCACCAGCGTCACACGACCCAGCCTGCCGGTCGCCACCATTTCCCTGGCGGCGGCAAACACCGGAGAGGAAATCCAGCCGCCTCCACCCTGCACGATCCGCTTGCGGTCCGCCGCCGCGGCGAGCAGCCGTTTCCCTTCCCCAGCACGCCCGCCGAGAGCGCCTGTTCCGTCATGCGCGCGTGCCAGTGATCGGGAGTGGCGACGATCACCGCGTCCACGTCTGCCTGGTCGAGCAATGGACGCCACCCGCGCGACGTCCGCACGCGTTCACCGAGCAGCTCGCGCGCCCTGTGGAGGCGACCCTCATACAGGTCGGCGACCGCGACGACCTCCACGCCCTGCACGCTGAGCAGGCTGCGAGCCAGCGCTGTCCCGCGTGCGCCGAAGCCGATTATTGCCAGCCGGACGCGGTTTGCGGCCGGACCGCGGGGCTGCACCCGGGGCGCCCCCTGGGCCTGAGCGCGCGGCGCCGCGGACGCGCGGAGCGCGAACCCTGCTGCCACGGCTCTACCCGACGCCGAGAGAAACGACCGCCGGCCGATGCGCTGTGCGGCCCCGCTCATTAAACAGTGGATCCGCTGACCGGGGTCAGGAGCTTCCCCGCCGCCCGATCGAACTGAATCGTTTTCTTGTTGTAGTACGCAAGGTTCGCCATGTGCGCGGCGATCGCGGCGTTGTTGCCCATCACGACGTCCTGCACCGGCTGCTGGCGGCTGCGTATGCAGTCGACGAAGTGTTCCATGTGATACGGACGGCGGCGGTCCGCGGCCACGGGCTGGAACTGCTTCAGCATCTTGCGTTCCGGGCGCGGCGGTGGTCCTGCGGCGGGATCCGGGTTCAGCGGCAAGCCTTTGCTCGTCCAGTACTCGTCGCGGAGATCTTTCGGCCACACGTTCGTCGTGTATCTCCAGTTCGACTGATCGTTCTCTTCGTACACCGTGTAACTGCCGAACGTCATCACCATCGTCGCCTTCGTGCCGAGGATGCGGATGCCCGTCTCGTCGTAGTGGTTGTTCTGCGTCGCGCCGAGCACCGTCACGATGCCTTCCGGATATTCCCAGCCGCCCGTGATGGTGTCGTACACGTTGCGATCGTCCTTCCATCGAAGGCGACCGCCTACCGCGGTCGCGACGGTCGGCGCCTGCAGGTTGAGCATGTAGTGGAGCGCCGTAATGATGTGCACGAGCACGTCGCCCGCCAGTCCCTCGCCGTACTCGCGATAGGTTCGCCACCTGAAGACGCGGCGGGGATCGAATGGATGTTTTCTGCCCTTGACCGCTTTCAGCAGACGCTCTCCCTCTTCGAGGAAGTGGGTCATCGGCTTTTCGCAGTAGACATCCTTGCCGGCCGCCAGCGCGTCGAGACAGATGCGCGTGTGCCAGTGATCCGGCGCCGAGACGATCACGGCATCGACGTCTTTGCGGTCCAGGATCTGGCGGTAGTCCCGCGTGCGCAGTGCTTCTTCACCAAGCAGTTCGCGGGCGCGTTCGAGGTGGCCGTCGTAACAGGACGCCGCCGCGACGACCTGCACGTTCGGCAGCCGCAACGCGGCATTGGCATCGTTGAGACCCTGCACGCCAAAGCCAATGACCCCGATCCGCACGGTGTCGTTCGGGCTGCGTTGATTCGAACCACGCAGCAGCACACCGGGCCCGATGACGGCCGCCGCCGCGGCGCCGCGCGCCGTCGTCGTAATGAACCCGCGTCGATCGATGCGCGATTTACGCATTTCAGCTCCCAGTTCCCAGCTGCCAGCTTCCAGTTCCCAGCTGCCAGCTCAACGTCTCGCGGTCGTCTGCCGTTCGGGACGTGCGAGCAGCGGCAATCGCGGATCGGGGGGCGGCCACGATCGACGCAACGCGGCATAGCGTGGGTCGTCGCTGGCGGCCATCGAACGGCGAGTACCGGCCAGAACGTTGAGATAGTAGGCGTCGTTTCCGTACGCAGTAACGAACGGATGGTACCCCTCGCGAACGAGCACCAGGTCGCCGTCTTCGACTTTCACCGTCTCGTCGAACCGACCGTCGGCGGAGTACAAGCGCTGAAACCCATATCCCAACGGGTCGCGCATCTTGTAGTAGTAGATCTCTTCGAGGTCGACCTCGCCCGGAGGGCTGTCGGTGTCGTGCTTGTGCGGCGGATAACTCGACCAGTTGCCGCTCGGTGTGAACACTTCGCAGATGAGAAGACGGTCTGCCGGAAACTCGGGCGTCAGGACATCGACGATTTGACGCGTGGCGTTGCCGCCGCCCCGGATCTCGAAGCCACAGTCCTCTGGCCTGATGACCCGCGGTGCGAGCGGCTTACTGGAAGGCGCCCGGCACTCGGCGATCTCCGTCGGCTCGTGGGCGGACACGGTGAACTCGTGCCTGTCCGGCAGGTACACGGCATGTGGGTACCCGTCGAACACACTGCCACGGGGCCCGATCGTTGCCGCCGGGCCACCGTTCCACCTGACGTCACAGCGTCCGGACAGCAGCACGAGGCAGCACTCTTCACCATCGGTTCGCGCCTGCCAGTTCGAGCCCGGGACCAGACGACGGACGCTGAACCGGATGAATTCCCAGCCTGCCTCGCGCGGCTCGACGTGAATCAGCACCCCGGCCGACTCCGCCGGAAGCGGCCGCGATTTGATTAACGTTTTTGACATAGCTCTCAGCTATCAGCTTCCAGCCATCAGCCATCAGCTCTCAGTCATCAGCTGAGAGCTGACAGCTGAGAGCTGAGAGCGTCGGGTTCAGAAATAGAACTTCAGCGCGAGCTGCATTTCGCGCGGGGTGCCGATCGTGCTCGTGATCCGGCCGAAGGTCGCCGGATTGGAGATGCTCGATGCCGGGAACCCGTAGTTCACCCAGTTGAACAGGTTGAACGCTTCGAGCCGGAGCTCGAAGCGCCTGTCGCCCCACGGGAACGACCGGAACAGCGACGCGTTCATGGCCTTGAACCCAGGGCCGCGTGCGCTGTTGTAGCCGCAGTTGCCATAGGTGCGCACGCCGGGTGCCGTGAAGGCGGTGATGTCGAGCCAGTGATCGATCGTCTGTTCGAAACCGTCGGGCACAGGATCTCCGACGCAGTTGGCACGCGCGCTGCGCCCGGGACCGGTCTGGGCCTGATCGTTGGCGGACACCGAGAACGGGCGGCCATCACTCAGAGTCAGGATGCCATTCACGGCCCAGTCGCTCGCGATCGCGCCCAGGACGCCGCCGGGATTGAACGCCCGTCCCTCGCCCACCGGCAGCTCGTAGATGAAGCTCGTCACGAGCCGCTTCGGCACGTCGAATGGCAGCGGACCGTAATCGAGGGCACGGTCATACGCGTTGACCGGAAAGTTACCGGTCGCGCCACCGCCCCCGCTCAGGTGATCGAGGAAGTCGCCGTTCGCCCGCGAGTAAGTGAACGACGTGGTGAACGCAAGCCCGCCGCTGAACCGGCGCTGCACCCGCATCTGGAGCGCGTTGTAGTCGGCGTTTCCATCGGTCGCGATCTGCTCGAGGAAGGCGCCTCCGAAGCCGTACTGCGCATACGGGAACACCACGGTGTTACCGGTGATG
>JAIVJE010000074.1 GCA_020200195.1 Acidobacteriota bacterium
GCCTGGATGTCCGCCGCGCCCACCGCCGGACTTGAAGGGGCGGTCATCAACCTCCCGGCCATCTTCATCGTGCTGCTGATCACCTGGCTGCTCGTGCTCGGCGTGCGTGAAAGTGCGCGCTTCAACGCGGCCATGGTCGCAGTGAAGCTCGCGGCGGTGCTCTTTTTCCTCGTCGTCGGCGTGGGGTACGTGGATCCGGGCAACTGGTCGCCGTTCGCGCCGTACGGGTGGTCCGGCATCATGGCCGCCGGGGCCGTCGTCTTTTTTGCGTACATCGGCTTCGATGCCGTATCCACCACCGCCGAGGAAGCCAAAAACCCCAGCCGCGATCTGCCGATCGGCATCATTGCCTCGCTGGTCATCTGCACAGTCCTGTACCTCGCGGTGGCAGCCGTCCTGAGCGGGATCGTCCCGGTTGTCCAGTACAAGACGGACCCGCAGTTCCTCAATGCGCCCGTCGGCTACGCGTTGGCCGTCATCGACAAGGATTGGGCTGCCGGGCTCGTCTCGGCCGGCGCAGTCGCCGGCATTACGAGCGTGCTGCTCGTGATGCTCATGGCCCAGCCGCGCATCTTCTTCTCGATGAGCCGCGACGGTTTGCTGCCCGCCGGCGTCAGCCGCGTGCACCCCCGCTTCGGCACGCCGTACATCACGACGATCATCACCGGCATCGTCGTGGCCATTGCTGCCGGATTCGTGCCGATTCAGGTAGTCGGCGAAATGACGAGCATCGGAACGCTGTTCGCGTTTGTCGTCGTCTGTGTCGCGGTGCTGGTGCTGCGCAGCAAGCGCCCCGACGCGCATCGCCCGTTCAAGGTTGCCGGCGGTCCGATCATCCCGATCCTCGGCACGCTCTCCTGTCTGTATCTGATGGTCAGCCTGTCGGTGATGACGTGGGTGCGGTTCCTCGTCTGGCTGGACCTCGGCATGATCATTTACTGGTTCTACGGCCGCACGCACAGCCCGCTCGTCAATCGTGCCGAGGCCACCGCGCGGACAGGGCTCGAGGAAACGACGAACTTCCTGACGGTGCTCGGCTACATGCTGATCTTCAACGGCTTTGCGATTACGCTGCTCGCGTATCTCACCGAGTGGGGCGTGACGACGGAGGAGCTGGCGAGGTGGCACGAGCTCGACGCGCTCCTTTCGCGCGCGGGGATGCACATCAACCCCGAGATCGCTGACGCGTTCGGGTTGAAGATTCTCCTCGCGGGTGTCGTCGTGGCGGCGGTCGGGCTCGGGCTCGGACGGACGTCGAAGAAGCGGTAATCGCCGGTGAAGGACCGGAGGGGGGTCGCAGGATCGCGCGCGGCGCCGCTTCAACTCTCGCTCTGGTGGGGCGGATGGCGCCTGGCGCTCCTGCTCCTTGTGGCGGTCACCACGTTCGGGACCACGGGGTACATCGTCGTCGAAGGCTGGCCCCTGTGGGATGCCTTCTACATGACGATCATCACGGTGACGACCGTCGGGTACCGGGAGGTGAGACCGCTTACGCGCTATGGCGAGGGTTTCACCGTCGTACTCCTGGTGGTGGGCGTCGCCACCGTGCTCTACACGTTTTCTTTTCTCATGGCGCGGCTGGTGGAAGGGGATCTCCGCGATCGCTGGATCCGCCGCCAACGCAAACGCATGCTCGACGACATCACTCGCCACTTCATCATCTGCGGTTTCGGGCGGATCGGCAGGATCATCGCCGGGGAATTCCTGCGCCAGAACGTGCCGTGCGTGATTATCGAGCGCGACGCCGAGCGAATGAAGGAGGCCATCGACATGGGCTTCCTGGCGGTCGAGGCGGACGCGAGCAACGAGCACGTCCTGCGCCGTGTGGGAATCCAGCGGGCGCGCGGCTTCATCGCCGCCGTCAGTACTGACGCGGAGAACGTTTACGCCGTACTGTCAGCGCGGTTGTTGCGGCCTGACCTGTTCATCATCGGGCGCGCCGAAACCGATGACGCCAAGTCGAAGCTCGTGCGAGCGGGGGCCGACCGCGTGATCTCCCCCTATCAGATCGGGGGGCTGCAGCTCGCCCAGACCGCGCTTCGCCCCGCCGTCGTCGATTTCGTGCAGCTCGCCACCAGCTCGGACAATCTCGACCTGAACATGGAACAGGTCCGCATTCACGAAGGCGCGCCACTCGCCGGCCAGACGATCGTCGAAGCGAATCTGCGTCAGCGTTTCGGCGTGGTCGTCGTTGGGATCCAACGGGCCGACGGTCGCATGGAGTTCAACCCGCCGCCGGAGTCCGCGATGCGCACCGGGGATTTCCTCGTGGTGCTGGGGCGTGCGGACAGCCTGCGCGAGCTGGAAACGGCCGCCGGCCAGGCGCCCTCCCTCTCGCAATGACCGCATGACGGCGCGCCTGCTCGACGGTCAAGCCATCGCCGCTGCGATTCGCCAATCGGTACTGCCGGACGTCGCGGCGTTTGCAACGGCTGTCGGACGGCCCCCCGGCCTGGGTATCGTGCTCGTCGGTGAGGACCCCGCGTCCGAGATCTATGTGCGCAACAAAGTGCGTGCGGGGACCGAATCGGGTCTGTGGGTCGATCTGCAGAGGCTGCCGTCCTCGGCGACGCTCGAGGACCTGCTGGTAGTCGTCGAGCGGCTCAACCGGAGTGATCCGCATGACGGCATCCTCGTGCAGTCGCCTCTGCCGGCAGCCATGGGCCGCGGCGCCGCACAACGGGTGTTCGACGCGATCGATCCGGAGAAGGATGTCGATGGCTTTCACCCGGTGAGCGTCGGCCGGCTGGTGCAGGGCCGCGCACAACTGGCGCCCTGCACGCCGTCAGGCGTGATCGAGATGCTGCAGCGCAGCGACATTCCGATGTCGGGCGCCCGGGCCGTTATCGTTGGGCGAAGCGAGATCGTCGGCAAGCCGATGGCGATGCTCCTGCTGCAGCGCGACGCGACGGTCACGGTGTGCCACTCGAAAACGCGCGACCTTCCCGCACTTTGCGCGACGGCGGATATTCTCGTCGCCGCGATCGGCCGTGCCGGATTTGTCACGCCCGATTTCGTCAGACCTGGCGCGACGGTCGTGGACGTCGGAATCAACCGCGTGACGGACGGCGCGATTGCGAGACGGCTCTTCGCGCCGGGATCGCCGCGGCTCGCCGATTTCGAGCGGCGAGGGTCGGTTGTCGTGGGAGATGTGCATCCGGACGTCGTCGAGGTGGCGGGCGCACTCACGCCAGTGCCCGGTGGAGTGGGTCCATTGACGATTGCGATGCTCCTCAAGAACACCGTTGCCGCGGCCCAGGGACGCCAACGGCCGGCCTGACGGATGCTGTCTGCCGCACTGACGGGCGGAATCGCGACCGGCAAATCGTATTGCCTCGCGCGGTTTCGCGAGCTGGGAGTTCCGGCTATTGATGCGGACGCTCTGGCCCGAGAGGCCGTCGGATCCGGCACGCCCGGGCTCGCGGCAGTCGCGGCACGGTTCGGAGCAGCAATCATTCGGCCGGACGGCACGCTCGATCGCCCCGCACTGGCGCGCATCGTGTTTGCCGACCGGACCGCGCGCGCCGACCTCGAAGCCATCGTTCACCCGGAAGTGTACCGTCGCATCAGGGAGTGGCTGGCCAACCTGCCTGCGGGTACCCGACTGGCGCTCGCGGACATCCCGCTCCTGTTCGAGACAGGACACAATCACGACTTCGAGCGCGTGATCGTCTGCGTCTGCGAGCCGGCCGAACAGATGCGCCGCCTCCAGACTCGCGACGGTTTGAGTGAATCTGATGCGGCCGCGCGCATTTCGGCGCAGTGGCCCATCGACGATAAAGCGGCGCGTGGCGACTACGTCATCCACACTGACGGCAGCTACGCCGACACGGACGCGCAGGTGCGGCAGGTTTACGAAGCGCTGAGAGCCGAAAGCTAGGTACTGATTGTGGCTTCGGAATCTTTGGCCGGCGCGATCCGTTCTTCGAGGAAAGTGTTCCATTCGTGGCAGTGGGGGCACTGCCACAGCAGTTCCGTGCTCCGGTACCGGCATCGGACGCAAATGTGCGGGTCGAGATAAAAGACCGATTCCCGCGCAAGGTCGATGTAGCGATCGACGAGAGGTTGCGGAAGGTGGAGCGCGGACAGCGTCTGCCAGATCGCCTGATGTACCGCTAACGCGTGCGGATTCTGGACGAGCGCTTCGAAGAGGAGGTCGAGTCCCTCACGCGCGGCGCCGCGCGCCGACAGATGCCGCGCCAGGGCCAGCCGCGCCCGCCAATCCTGAGGATTGCCGCCAATCAATCGCCGGCAGAGCTCCGGAAAGCGGCCGGCGTCGTCGGACTTGGGATACGCCGCTTCAAGACGGGAGAACGCAAGATACGCCCGGTCGGGTGACGCTTCGATGAGCCGCTCCCAGGCTGCCGTCGAGCCTGCGGGGTCGCCGAGGTAAAACCGAACATCGCCGAGATTCATGTAGGCGGGTGCATTCCGGGCATCCAATTCGATCGCCGCCTCGAAACGGCGCGCGGCTTCCGGGTAATCCATCCTCTTCAGCGCTTCGAGGCCGATCTCATTCTCGAGGAATGCGAGGATCTCCTGGTGCCTCGCGTCTGCCCCGGCATCGTCGCGTTTCGACAGTTTCTGCCGTGTCGCGTACGCGTCGCCCCACTGGTGCTGTTCTTCGTACAACTTTTCGAGGTTCGCGAGTGCGTACTGGTTGTTGGGGTCGAGCCGCAGCACTTCGCTGAACGCCTCCAGCGCGCGATCCACGAATCCACCGTGCTTGTAGTCGAGGCCGAGGCACAGCAGGACATTGGCGTGCTCGAGCTTCCGGAGGTTCGGACGCTGCAGCAGCTTCTGATGCTCCTGAATCGCGCGTCCCACCTGCCCCTTTTCCCGGTACAGGTTCCCCAGAATCAAATGAATCTCGAGCGGATCGCCGGCGGTTTCCGCGGCCTTCGTCAGCTCCGCGATGGCGGGATCAACCTGGTTGGCAACCAGGAAATTCAGCCCGAGCATGTAATGAGGAGACTCCCGCGCCCGCCGTCGATCGATCCAGCGCCCGTCCGCCAGCTTGTAGCGTTCCCACGCCTTGCCGATCGCGAGGCCGGCGAGCAGCGCGAGCAGGGCGCCGAGCAGGATCCCGTAGTTCTCCATCAGCCTGGCAGGTACGGCCTTGTCACGTCGTCCCACCGCTTCTGGGCGCGGAGGACGAACTCGATGAACTCGCGGACGGCGCCCCGGCCGCCGTTGGCAGTCGCGACCCAGTCGGCGCGCTCGCGCACCTCGACGGCGGCGTCGGCCGGCGCTGCGGACAGCCCCGCGCGCGTGAAGATCGGCAGGTCGATCAGGTCGTCTCCCATGAAGGCGACCGCGCTGTCTTTCAGGCCCGCCTCACGTACGATCTGTTCGTACATGTCCAGCTTGTGCGCCACGCCTTGCGCAACGATGCGCACATCGAGTTGGGCCGCGCGATGGGCCGTTGCCGACGAGGTCCGCGCCGAGAGCAGGCCGACCGTCAGACCGGCGCGCTGCGCCCAGACGATCGCGGCGCCGTCACGGATATGAAAGGCCTTCGACTCGGTGCCGTCCGCGTGCATCATCACCACGCCGTCGGTGAGTACGCCGTCCACGTCGAGCAGGACCAGCTGGATCCGGGAGGCTTTGGCGAGAGGGGTCATCGCCGCGATCAGAACATCTGCGTGCGCCACAGATCGTGCAGATGCACCACTCCCTCGACCAGTTGGCTGCGGTCGACGACAACGATGGAGGTAATTTTGTGCGTCTCCATGATCTCAGCTTGGCGCCGATCCGGCGGATGGACTCGAGCAGACGGATCAGCTCTTCGGTTTCTCCGCTGTGCGACAGCGCGATGACCACGTCGTCGTCACGGATGGCGCCGAGATCGCCGTGAATCGCTTCGGCAGGATGCAGGAACCATGCGGACGTTCCCGTGCTCGACAGCGTTGCGGCGATCTTCCGGCAGATGATGCCTGACTTGCCCATACCGGTCACGATCGCGCGGCCCCGGCAATCGAAGAGCAGTTGGACGGCGCGCTCGAAATCTCCGTCGACCCGATCGACCAGCGCGAGGATGGCGGCCGCCTCCGTCCGCAGCACCTTGCGCGCGAACTCCAGCGCGGAAATGGTGAGGTCGGTCATCGGGCGGGTTGTCCGGCCTCCACCGAGGCTGCGGCGGAATGCGTCACACCGTGGGCGATCTCGTGAATCTGAACCAGCCGCCTCAGGAGCGGCTCCAGCAAATCCAGCGCGAGGGCGTTCTGCGCGTCACTCTTCGCCGCGGCCGGCCGCTCGTGTACTTCGAGGAAGACACCGTCGACGCCCGCCGCCACGCCCGCCGACGCCATCGGCTGGATGAACTCCGCCTGGCCGGCCGTGACCCCCTCGCCGCCGCCGGGCAGTTGAAGACTGTGCGTGACGTCGTACACCACCGGATAGCCGAGCGATCGGAGCATCGGCAGCGCTCGCATGTCGACGACCAGGTTGTTGTAGCCGAAGCTGAACCCGCGTTCCGTGACGATCACGCGGGGATTCCCGGTGCTCGTGACTTTCTCGATG
Organism: Acidobacteriota bacterium; assembly: GCA_020200195.1. Lineage (GTDB taxonomy): Bacteria > Acidobacteriota > Vicinamibacteria > Vicinamibacterales > 2-12-FULL-66-21 > JAIVJE01. The sequence goes on from JAIVJE010000074.1 coordinate 6,523, forward strand.
GCGTAGCGCATGTCGGCCGGCGCGAGAAATTGCCCCTTCTTGAGGTTGACGACCCGTCCGGTGCGCGCGGCCGCGTCGATGAGGTCGGTCTGCCGCGACAAGAATGCAGGGATTTGCAGCACGTCCGCGACTTCGGCGGCGGCCGCTGCGTGTGACGGTTCGTGAATGTCCGTGAGGATGGGTACCGTAGCCGCGTCCTTCACTCGACCGAGGATCCGCAAGCCCTCAGTCAGGCCTGGGCCGCGGAACGAGCGGCCGGAAGTGCGGTTCGCCTTGTCGTAGGACGCTTTGAAGACGAACGGAATCTCGAGGCGCCGAGCGATGTCGCGGATCGCCAGCGCCAGCTCGATTGTCTGCCCCTCGCCTTCGATCACACACGGGCCCGCGATGAGCAGGAGCGGGGAGCCGGCGCCCACCGTCAACCCGGCGACCTGAATCGGCTTCACGCCGCTACCCTACCACGGACGCCGCAGCCGGTTGCGGCGTCGATGTCTTGTGGCGATAGCTCGCCTCGACGAAACCGGCAAAGAGCGGGTGTGGCTTGAGCGGCTTGGATTTGAACTCGGGATGGAACTGCACTGCGACGTACCACGGGTGCGTGGGAAGCTCGGTGATCTCGACGAACTTTCCGTCGTGCGACCGGCCCGCGATCTCGAGCCCTTTGTCCGTCAGAGTCTTTTCGAAGAGACAGTTGAACTCGTACCGGTGCCGATGCCGTTCGTGGATCACCGCCTCGCCGTACAATTCCCGCGACCGCGAGCCCGGTTTCAGCTCGCACGGATACGACCCGAGGCGCATCGTCCCGCCGAGATCGTCGATACCCAGCAGATCGCGCAGCTTGTAGATGACGTTGCTCGCCGTATCGGGGGCGCACTCCGTGGAATC
>JAIVJE010000364.1 GCA_020200195.1 Acidobacteriota bacterium
GGCGGTAGTACGCCACTCCGAGCCTGACGCCACCCGCCCGGCACGCCGCAAGCATCCGATCGCACTCTTCGACGTTCATCGCCATCGGCTTCTCGCACAACACGTGTTTGCCTGCTTCGGCCGCGGCGATCGTTTGTTCGACATGGAGGTGCACCGGGGTCGCGATGTAGACGCTCTCCACCTCAGCGTCTGCCAACAATTCCCGCCAGTGGGCATACCAGCGACGCACACCGAACGTCGCCGCAAACGATTGCGCAAGCTCCGGGCGCCCGCGGCTGACCGCGACCAGATCGCAGGAGGGTGCGTCCCGCAACGCCGGCGCCACCCGCTTTTGCGCGATGTCGCCGGCGCCAATCAGACCCCACTTCACCACCTTGCCGACCGTCTCTCCCGTCATGTTGGCCTTACCTGGGAAGTCATCACGCATACGAGCACTCTCGGTTCATTGTCGCCATGCCATCGGGCTGGCCGGGGACGGCCCCGGTCAGCTATGCTGATCCATTCCACTCCGCCACACGTCCTGCATCCCGGTTGCATGTTGAAACACCCATCGGACGCCACGACACGCACGACCAGGTTGCTTCACGCTCCTCCAGATATCGCGCGGCTCCTGCTGGCGGCACCTCAGGTCATTACCAGTCCCGCGACACGCCTGCAATACAGCATCGAACGGATGCTGGGCGAGGGGGGTTTCGGTCAGGTCTATCTCGCCAAGCGGCTCGGGCAGTCCTCCGTGGTCCCTGAAGTCGTGTGCATCAAGGTCAGCGCTCAAATCGACGGGTGGCTGCGCGAAGCATATTTCGGGCAGCTGCTGGACGGCCATCCCCGCGCGATTAACGTCTACGACGTCTTTCCGCTGATGCCCACCGGAGCGCACGACGGGCAGGTGCTGTATTGTCTCGTGCTCGAGTACGCGCGTCATGGCGACCTGAGTGCGTTCCTGCACCGCGCCGGCAAGGAGTGGTCCGAAGCCGCGGCGAGACGTGAAATCGCCGGCATCCTCCAGGTTCTCGGCAAACTGCATCGCGGGCAGATGTTGCACCGGGACCTGACACCGGTGAACGTGTTCGTCTGCGATGGCCTGCGCCTGAAGCTCGGAGACTTCGGCATCGTCCGGCAGCAGAGCGACCGACGAGGGATCACGGCGCGGACGTTGAACGTCCTGACGGCGCCAAGCGACATCCTCGCGGGCGCCGCGCCGAAATGGCAAGCGCGCGACGATGTGTATCAGGTAGGACAACTTCTGGGCATGCTGGTGCGCGGGGACGCGAAAACGCGGATTCGCGCCCACGACGTGCGCCTGCTCGCGTGCAGCGATCATCTGAAGGAGATTGTCTACCGGTGCATCGGCGAGCGTCGGAAGCGGTACGAGAGCGCGGATGACCTCATCGACGCATTGACCCATTCGCCCGCGCCGTTGAAGGCGGGCGTCCTGCGTACGCTCAAGGGGGTGCACCTGGCGTTCACCGGCATCCTGACCCGGCGTCGCAGCGAAGCCATCCGCGCCGCGCGGCGCGCCGGAGCGATCGTGCATGGAATGCCCTCGGTGCGCACGACGGTGGTGGTTCGCGGGCGGCCAAATTCCCTGCAGGCAGCCGGCCGCGAGGCGGGCTTGAAGCTGATGGAGATCAAGCGGCTGCGTGCGAAGGGGCACAGGATCACGTTGCTGAACGAGCCGCAATTCTGGCGGCTGGCCGGCAGACGCTGACGATCGGCATGAGCCCGTCACTGCGATGCCAGCGGCAGCACGGCCGGCAAAATGGTGACCGCCACGTCTCGATTGGTGACCGCCTGGTTACCCCGAATATCTGCAGCCAGGATGCGCAGCGTGTAGTCGCCCGGCGGCAGCGTGCTCGTGTCCCACGTTCCGGCGGATGCGATCCCCTCACGAAGTGTGTTGGTGACCACGTAGAGAAAACGCGTCACGCGGCGCCCGAAAAACGGGATGCCGCTTCCTGAGGCGTACACGACCCGCGGCGCGGCCGGCTCCGGCGCCAGACGGTCGAAGCGTATGGTTTCACGCGGGGCCTTGAATCCTGGTGCCGGCGAACGCCCGTCCTCGCCAAGCAGCCGAATCCCACCACGCGCGATCGTCGGCGGCAGCGTGTCCTCGAACTGCACGAGACGAAACCGCAACGGGTTGTGCTCTTCGCCTGGCCATCCGATGTTCAGGTGCACGTGGTTGAACGCGTTGACGGTTCCGATCGCCTCGCCGGTCGTGAACCGGGCGCCGCGCTTCACTCGAATACTCACCATTCGTCCCATCTCATCGTACGTTGGCACGAAGCGCATCGGGTCGAGCAGCTCGTTACGGCGTTCACGGCCGACCCGGAGGTGCACGTAGGTGACCGGACCGATGCGCACCGATTCGTTCAGAGTGCCGAACTCAGCGGTCGCCACCGGGTTCGTGACAACGCCACCGCGAATCGCTCGCACGGGTGTTCCTTCCGGGGCATGCACGTCCACGCCGGCATGAAACCGTTCGGCGCCGTCTCCGCCACGAGCTTCGCCGAGCGTGCCCGTAACTTCGACTGGCCCATCGATCGGATCAATCGGCCAGAGGAGCGGCTGCCACGCGAACGCCTCAGCGTCGAACCCGGGATTGAGGCGCGGTGACACTGGCCGCTGCAGATCGAGCCGCGAACGTGCGGCAACGAGGCGGACCAGCGCGTTGCGTGGATCCGTCACGACCAGCCGGCCGGGCGAGGCCAACGCCAGCCCGGCGAGGTTCCGAAACCGGGCGTCCAGCCCACTGCCATCTGCGAACCCTGGACGCGACCCGGCAAGCGTCCGGACGCTCACACCCGGTGCGATTTCCACGATTCGGCCGCGATCGTCGGTCACATACACCAGGCCCGCGCCGCTCACGGCAATGCCGGTCGGCCGGAGAAGTCCGTCTTCGGGCATGGGTCCGATCGTGCTGACAACTCCGGCAGGTGAGATCATGCGCACAGCGCCATTGCCGGTATCCGCAACGTAGATATTTCCGACCGCATCAACGGCCGCCCCGCACGGCGTGTGAAAACGCGCTTCCGAGGATTCGCCATCCATAGAGCCGGGCTGGCCGGATCCGGCGACCGTCACGACCGTGCCGTCCTGTTGGATGACGCGAATGCGATCGTTGTACGTGTCGGCGACGATCACCTGTCCTGCGGTATTGACGGCAATGCCCACGGGGCCGTTGAATCGGGCTTTGTGTCCGGTGCCGTCGCGATGTCCTGCGGCGCGATCCCCGGCAGCGGTCGAGACCACTCCATCACGCGTGATGCGCCGGATCGCATTGTTCCCAGTGTCGGCGACGTACACGGTTCCGTCGCGGGCGATCGCCAGTCCCGATGGTGAGCTGAATTGAGCGGCCGCGCCAGATCCATCGGCATACCCCTCATCGCCGCCCGCCAGCGTTGATACGACACCGTTGGGTGTGATGCGCCGGACGCGCTGCGCGTCCCCAGCATCAGCGACGTAGATGGTGCCGTCCTCGGAGGCAGCAACGCCAAACGGGTCTGAAAACCGCGCACGGGCAGCATCTCCGTCGCGCATCCCTGCGGTCCCGTCGCCGGCGAGCACGGCTGCTACAGCGACCCAGTCGGCCTCGAGCGGATCCTGCGGCTGCAGGATCCATCGCCACACCACGAACCCTGCCACGCCCGCGACGATGACAACCACGATCGGAATCAGGAGCAGAAGCCGGCCGGGCGCTTCTCGACGTCCGGGGGAATCGTCTGAAGGAGGTTCTGGCATGCGTTGAGGTCAACGGGAACGATAGACCATTCGGCCGGCGACCATTACAAACCTCGTAGCCCAATCCCAGTCCTGGCGTCGGCAGACCTGCCGGGCGCTCCCCAACTCAAAAAACTCGCCGGAATTGACGTGCCCCCACGGCACACGTCTTGAGGTTGTCCCGGTGATGGCACGCTCATGATCGTCTTTCTTCTGGTGATCCTCGCTTTTGCCGTTTATGTCATGAAGCCGGAGGAGCGGGCCCGGGCCGTGCGGGCCGGTCTGGCTCTGCTTGGGCACGCGAAGGATGCGGCAGTCACTGGTCCTCCCGGGTGCGAGACCTTCGTGGAGGCGCTGCGCGAGCGGACCCCGTGGCCAGTCGTCACGCCTGCCCTGGTCGCGCTGAACACCGCGATCTTCATCTGCATGCTTTTCAGCCCTGGCGCGCTGAGCGACCCGGAGACGCTCGTCGCCTGGGGTGGCAACTACGGTCCCCGTACGACGAATGGCGAATGGTGGCGGCTGACGACGGCCATGTTCGTTCACTGGGGAATGCTTCACCTGTTCGCAACCGTCGCCGGCCTCGTGGCTGCGGGCCTCATACTGGAGCGCCTCGTCGGACCCTTCGCGTTTGCCGTCGTCTACGTTGCGGCCGGCGTACTGTCCAGTGTGGTGAGTCTTTCCGCGTATCCGATGGCGGTGGGAGTCGGCGCATCCGGCGCTGTCTTCGGAATCTATGGTCTGCTGCTCGCGTCGGCGATCTCAGGCATGCTGCATCAATCATCCCTGACGATTCCGCTCGCGGCCATGAAGACGCTCGCGCCGGGCGCGGCGATCTTCATTCTGTACAACGCGACGTCGACCGCGATGGCCGGTGTGGCCGAGACCACCGGGTTTGTGGTGGGTGTCGTGTGCGGGCTCGTGCTCGTGAGAGATGTCAGCGAAGAGAAGCCGGCTGCGCGTCGCGTCGCCGTCGCAATGGCCGCCACTGCTGTGATTGCTGTCGCGTCCGCCGTGCCTCTCCGTGGAGTTGCCGACGTCAGGCCGGAAATCACCAGAGTCATTGAGGTTGAAGAGCGTACGGCCACGATCTATCAGGCTGCCCTCGATCTGTACAAGCTCGGACGGATGACACCAGAGGAGCTGGCCAAGGTGATCGATCGGAAGGTCGTGCCCGAGCTTCGCGCATTGCGAGCACGTCTCAAGACGTTCGACGGGGTGCCCAAGGAACATCAGCCGCTCGTGACGAACGCCGACGAGTACTTGCAGCTGCGTGACGAGAGCTGGCGCCTTCGAGCCGGGGCGCTGCGCAAACCCACTATGTCGGCGATCAAGCTCGCGCTGCGGCAAGCGGACCGGACAGAGGTGGCGTCCCTCGAGGTGCTCGACCGGATCAAGCCGGCCCGCCAGAAGTGACAGCTAGTTCCCGCGCAGCACGGTGAGCGGATCCAGTCTCGACGCGCGGTAGGCGGGCGCCAGGCTCGCGATGAGTGCCACGAGCATCAGCGTGCGCTCACACCGAACACCAGCCTCTCCAGGATTTGTGCTGAGCCGAGCGCTGCCACGGCGCCGACAGCGATGCCGAAATAATCGGATTGTCAGGAAACATGTCCGGCACATACGTCACATCAGTCTCGAAAGTCAGCGAAGGTGACGACTGCCATCCAGTTGAGAACCCGAGCGCCAGCGACGGTTCGTCCCAGCTTCGTCCTCGACGTCCCTCGATCGCACTCGCAGAGAGCGCCGTGATATTCCACTGGTCGGCCATTGATGGCGCAGGTGTCAGGGCAAGGACTATCACTGCCAGGGCAGATCTGATCCCGCGATGCGCGTATTGGTGCCAGCCCGGATTTCGTTCGGATTCCAAGATATTGCCCTCCCTGGAACCGAATGCGAATTCCCGAGCCCAATGAGCTCAGGACGAGGCGGAGCGCTACTTGGAGCGCCTCCGGGGTTGCTTCCGGAGTGGTTTCATGGCCGCGGCGTGCTCCGGGGTTATCTCAGCGCAATTTCGCAGTATGGTCCTTGATGGTGGCCGCGAGCGCGCGGAGGCGAGCTGCATTCCGCGCGTCCGCGGCTGCGGCATCCTCCTCCAATTGCGTCGAGAGCGTCGCGAGCTGATCCAGCACGGACCGCTCCGCCGGCGTCCGATCGGCGCTGTCGAGGGCCGCCTGCAGGGCGGCGGCACGCGCCGGCTGAACGGCGTTGCTGCGCGTCAGCTGATCGAGGTACGCCCGCGCCACGATGGAGCTCGCAGGCCAGGTGATTCGCGGCTGTTGCTGTGTATTCAGCTCGCTGAAGCGGACCATGTTCGCGGCATCGATCTCATTCTGCGAAAGCTGCTCGTTCGGCGTCAGCTTGAACACGTCGATCCCGCGGGCGATCTCCGTACCGTAGATGTGACCGTTATACCAATACGTCGACCAGTAACCGGCGGTGATCAGTTGCGTGGCGTCGATCGGACCGCGGTCGAAAAACGCGATCTCGAACGGATGCGCCGAGTCCGTGAAGTCGAACACCGACACACCCCCCTGATACCAGGCTTGAACCATGATGTCCCGCCCAGGCACCGGGATCAGCGAGCCGTTGTGCGCCACGCAGTTCTCCTGCTCCGTTTGCGGCGCCGGCAGCTTGTAGTAACCCCCGAACCGCATCTTCCGATCGACTATGTCGAAGATCGCGTTCGCGCCCCACGTCATCGAGTCGGTCGCACGGCAGCGCGGACGGGTGCCGCCACCCCATTCGTCGGTAAAGATGATCTTCGAACCGTCGTTGTTGAACGTGGCCGAGTGCCAGTACGCGAAGTTCTTGTCGACGACGTGGTCGAGCCGGACGGGATGCACGGGATCGGAGATGTCCATGAGAATCCCGTTGCCGGAGCAGGCGCCCGCGGCCAGGCCGACTTCCGGGAACACGGTGATGTCATGGCACTGATTGGTCACGGACGTCTTCTGCGTACCGGGACCATGGTCACCGCCTGCCCAGAGCCCTGAAATGGCGCCGCTTGCCGGGTCCGCAAAGATGCGCGGCCGGTTGACGATGCGCGCCTTCTCGGGGGCCGCGATCGGTATCTGAATGACGTCGATGCTGAACAGTGCCGTGTTGGGATCCTTGTCAGGAGCAAGCTTGGAGCAGCCCGTCAGCTCGTCTGCCGATCGGACGGAACCCGTGCCGGACCCGTAGACGTACAGATTCTCTTTGTCGTCCGGATCGCTCACCAGCGTGTGCGTGTGCGAACCCCGGCAGGTCTGCACGGCAGCAACCTGCTGCGCCTTGCGCACGTCTCTGATGTCGAAGATGCGGATGCCGCGGAAACGCTCCGAGCTGACCGTCGGCTGAACGCCCTGCGTGCCGCAGTCAATCCGGCCCCGTGTCTGCTCGACCGACATCACCAGGAGGTTGCCGTGCACGGACAGGTCGCCCTGCCCGCCCGGGCACACCACGGATGCCAACAGCTGGGGCGATTTCGGATTCTCGATGTCGTAGACATTGAATCCGTGGAAGTTGCCGGCGAAGAGCAGGTTCCCTCTGAACGCGAGGTCCGAGTTCGCGAAGTTCAGGGTTGACCGCTCCGGGGGTTTCGGAGTCGCCCCCTGGGCATCTTCCTTTTCCGTATCCTCGTCGGGATCCGGCAGCTTCGGATCGCGTTCCGGTGGCGTGGGCTCGCCGCCGGGGGCCTTCGGATCGAAGAAACCCTCGGGCTTCGGAAGGCTCACCACGATTTCGAGGCTGCGAGCAGCCACCCCCGCGTCTCGGAGGCCCGGCTTCAGCCCGACGCGCGGATCGGTCGACGCCGTGGATGGCGGACGCTCCTGAGCGGCCCCCTCGAATACGACCCCGACGGTCAGCGCAGCGGCGGCGTAATACAGAACCCTGGTGGCCACGGATCTCATTTGTGCATCTCCCTGAGCATTGCGCCCATTCGATCGATCTCCATTCGCTGATCCGCGTCCACGTCGGACGCGAACGCGAAGATTTCCGACTCCTGGCCCGCGCCGGGGTTCGAAAAAAGCTCTTTCACCATGATCAGCGCGCCGTCGTGATGCTTGATCATGCCTTCGAGGAAGAGCCGATCGAACTCGGCTCCCTTCGCATCGGCCAGGCGGCCCATTTCTTCGGACGTGAGCATGCCGGGCATCAGCGTAGCCCCATGAGCGTGAAGTGCATGCGGATCCGGCAGCGCCTGGCCGCGGCGTTTCAGCCAGTCCTGCATCATCTTGATCTCATCCGCCTGCGACACTTCGATCCGAAGCGCCAGCTTCCGCAGCTCGTCGCTGCTGCTCCGCGCAGCCACCAACGCGGTCATCTCGAGCGCCTGCGCGTGGTGGCCGATCATCCCCTGCATGAATCGCACGTCCGCGGGCGTGTGCTGCACGCGAGAGAGATCCACCGCCTGTTCTGCGGCGATGACGCGGCTCGACTGGCCGGGGGCGCCTGGCTGAATGATCTGCGGACCTGACTGGACGTCGGCGCTGCGGCACGACACGGCCATCGTCCCCACGATCGTCAGCAGAACGGCGGCGATTGGTGATGCCGGGGTCTTCAGCAAGATGGACAAAGGATACATCTCGACCGCCAGCAACGACCAGCCATCGTCCCTAGTGGGTTTCAGTAAGATTTGACGGGACGCGGATGCGCGCAGATTTGCACGGATCCTGTCGACCGCGCGCATAGAAAGTGGGACGGCATAAGGAGTCGGACGACAGGTCGGGCTGGGCGACCTTGCCGCGCCGCAGGCGCGGGGGAGGTCGCCATCCGTGGCTATCCGTCGGATCCGCGTCTCGTGAATGACGCCGCCCGACCAACCGTCGAGGGACCGTTCTTATTCGTAGCGGAGAGCCAGGATGGGATCGATGCGGCTGGCACGATGCGCAGGGATCAAACCCGCGACCGCTGCCACGCCAGTCAGGAGCACCGTCGTCGCGACGGCAATCGACGGATCATAGGGCTCGATGCCATAGAGTTGCGTCGACACGGTTCGACCCAACGCCATGGCTGCCGGAATGCCCACGGCCAGGCCGATCGTGAGCAAGAGAAGCACTTCCCGCATGACCAGCCAGATGACGCCCCCGGGCTGCGCACCGAGCGCCAGCCGGATGCCCAGCTCTTTCTTGCGCCTTGCCACGACGAACGCCATCACACCGTAGAGACCGATTGAGGCAAGCACCGTGGCGAGCAGGCCAAATCCCGCTGAGAGCAGGGCGATCAGCCGATCGGTCAGCAGCGTCTCGTCCAGCTGCGCCTCGAGCGTCTTCATCTCGTACACCGGCATCGAGGAGTCCAGTTGTCTGACCTCGTTACGCACCAGACTGTAGGCTGCCGACGATGCCGTCGTGGTCCGGACGTAGAACGCGACGCCGGTGGGACCCCAATTGGGTACGAAGACCTGGCGCCGCACCCCTTCACGCGGACCCTCGTAGAGGGAATCAGCGACAACGCCGATGATCTCGATGGTCAGCTTCGTGTCCGGACGGCTCCCGAACCCCAGGCGTTTGCCGACTGCGCTCTTACCGGGGAAGAAGTGGTTGGCGAAGCGACGGTTGACGATTGCGACGGTGGCATCATCCTTGAGATCCATCTGCTTGAAGTCGCGGCCTTCGAGAAACGGAATCTGCATCGTCTCGAAGTAGCCGGGCGACAGCGCATTCATGAACGCCTGCATGTCTTCGCCGTCGGCGGCACGATGGCCCTCCACTGACATGGAGCTGTCCCATTCGCTTCCGCTCAAAATCGACACGGACGCCAGCGCCGCCGACTTGATGCCGGGCGCGGATCGGAGCCGATCCAGCAACTGCGCATAGAACTGCACCGCTCGCGGGCCGTCGTAGCCGTTCAGCGCGGGCGACACCTGGAACGTGATCAGGTTGTCGAGCACGACTCCAGTATCGGTGGTCTTCAAATTCTGCAGGCTCCGCACGAACAGGCCGGCTCCGAACAGCAGCAGGAAGCTCAATGCGACCTGTGCGGTCACGAGCCCCTTTCGCAGGAAGAGCGACCCGCCAGTGCCGGCGATGGAACCCATCGTGTCTTTCAACGTGGTCCATGGATCGGGACGGCTCGCGCGAAGAGCTGGAAGCAACCCGAAGATGACGCCGGTTGCGAAAGTCAGACCGAGTGTAAAGCCGAGAATACGAAGGTCTGGATCCGCGGTGATCAGGAGCGGCTGACCCTCGGATGGAATCAGCGCGAGCAGACCTCTCGTCAGGACGACCGCGAGCCCGAGCCCGACAACTCCGCCGGCAAACGACAGCACGAGGCTTTCGACGAGGAGCTGCCGTACTAAACGGCCGCGTGACGCGCCGAGCGAAAGCCTGACGGCGATCTCCTTCTGTCGCATGAAGCCCCTGGCGATCAGGAGATTCGCGACGTTCGCGCAGGCAATCAGCAGCACCAGACCGACCATGCACATCAACACGATCAGCGCAGTCGAGAAGTCGTTGCGAAGGCCAGAATAGCCCATCGCCGCGCTGACGACGTTCATCCGCCCCTTCATGAACTGCTCTCGGGAATAGGAGGACCAGTCCTTTGCCGCCGGCAGCGTCATTTCATGAGCCCGCACCTGCATGAGGAGACCCTGCAGCGGCGCCTGTGCCGATTCGACGGTGTAGCCAGGCTTTAACCGCCCGAACACCTGCACCCAGCGGGTCCGACGGTCGCTCATATGTACCCAGGTCCAGTCCGGCACCATGACTGGCTTCATGAGCACAGGCACGCGAATCTGCGGCGACTGTGCCGGATCGATCCCGGCAAACCCTTCAGCCGATACGCCGACAATCGTCATCGGATAGTTGTTCACCAGGATCTTCTTCCCGAGGACTCCCGGATCGCGCGCGAAGCGGCTCGTCCAGTAGTCGTAGCTCAACACAACTACCGGATGCCCCTGGTATGCCTGGTCGTCCTCCTGCGAGTTGAAGACGCGGCCTGCCGCCGCCTTCACGCCCAGCATCGAGAAGAAGTTTCCGGAGACCATCTCGGCTTGAACACGCTCAGTCTGGTTGTCTACGCTGATCGAGGCGGGTACCAGGCGCCGGCAGAGGACTTCGGCCAGCGGCTCAGCACGCTGTTGGAGGTCCTGATACAGGGGGTACGAATGCATCCGCGATCCCATGTTGCTGCCGTTGTGAGATCCCTGCTGAAAGAGCATGACCAGCTGGTCGGGCGCTGTGACCGGCAGCTTCCGCAGCAGGATCTGATCGATCAGAGTGAAGA
>JAIVJE010000075.1 GCA_020200195.1 Acidobacteriota bacterium
GAATCGTGCTGTCCCCCCGTAGAACGTAAACACGTCCTCGGTGAACATCGTCGAGAGCGCGAGGATCTGCGAATCGCTCGCCATGACGGCCGCCATGATGCCGGCGCCCAGAATCCCCGCGAGCCACAACGGCGCATATCGTTCGAGCATCAGAGGTACGACGTCGTCACCCGACGCCTGGCGCCTGAGGGACGCGCGCGCATCAGGCGACAGCGACGCCGGCGCCGCGGCGAGCGCCGCGCGAGCCTCCAGTTTTTGCGCAATCCGGGACACACCGCTACCCATCGCGTTGGCGGCGACGCCGAGAAATACGCATGGAAGCCAGATTGCGAGAATACAGAGCGGATAGAACACGACGGTCCGCTTGAACTGGTCCATGCGCCGGGCCGTAAGGCAGAAGATGGTGATATGGGGAAACGCGATCGTGGACAGCGGGATGAACGTGTAGCTGAAGAAGAACAACGGCGAGATGCGCTCGCGGGTCAGCAGCGCCGAGGACTGCGGCGACGCGAGCAAGGATTCCATCGCCGGCGCGAAGCCGCCCATGCTGCGGCCGATGACGAAGAGCGCGGCCGCACCGAACGTCAGGAAAAGGACTGTCTGAAAGGCGTTCACCCAGGCGGTCCCACGCATGCCGCCGAAAAACACATAGCTCATCACCACGAGGGCGACTACCGCCCCGCCAAGCCAGTAGGGGATGAACCCTCCGGTGATGGCGCGGAGGGCGGTGCCGCCCCCCATCACGCCAATGATGATGTAGGGCACCAGCAGCGCTGCCTGGACGGCGAAGATGACCGTCCCGATGTGCGAGCACTCCCACCGATCCCGGAACATCTGCACCGGGGTCATGAAGCCGTAGCGCTTGCCGAGCGCCCACATGCGGGTGCCCACGAAGAACAGGCACAGCGGGATCACGAACGCGGAGGAGGACGCCATGAGCCCGAACGTCACGACACCATTGGCGAACGCGTGACCGGCGGATCCGAGAATGGTGAACGCGGTCATGTTCGTGCCGAAGAGCGACAGCAGGAACACAGCGGGCCCCAGCGACCTGCCGGCGAGGAAGTAATCTTCGGCGCCTGCCGTCGCGGATCCCGAACGCTGGAACGCGAAGATGCCGATGTACAGTACGACAGCGAGATAACAAAAGACGATGACGGCTGGGATCACCGGCGCAGGTCTTTCTCGAGATGATCCGGCCAGGCCACGGTCGTGAGCACCCACATGAGCCCGGCGACGGCGATGCAGTACACGCCGTGGTAGGCGAGCGCGGGCGGCAGGAAGCCAAATACCAGCGGACGCGCCGAGCGCCAGAACCAGAGATCCTGGTGAAGGACGTAGAGCGCGGCGACGGAAGCCAACAGGAGGATTCGCGTCAACATGTGCAGGGTGACCCCTGAAACGATATCGCAGCGCTGGACGTCTTTACCACACGAGGGGCGGCCGGCCTCGAGCGGCTGATAGAATGAAGGGTCTTTCAGGGAGTTTCTTTCGATGCACCTGCGTCTGGCCTCGGTTCTGATTGTCATCATGCTCGCCCCCGCTTTCGTCCCGGGCGCCGGCGCGCAGACGACGGGCACCATCAGCGGGACCGTGCAGGACAGTTCGGGGGCGATCCTGCCCGGGGTGATCGTGACTGTTCGGAACGAGGGAACGGGTTACGTCAGGTCGGCCGTCACGGGAGCGGAGGGCCGTTACACGGTGCCGGCGCTGCCGCCAGGGGGCTACGAGGTACGTGGCGAGCTTGCCGGGTTCAAGCCCCAGTTGCGGCGGAACCTGTCGCTCGTCATCGGCGAGACGCTCGCGCTGAACATCACCCTCCAGCTCGGCGCTCTCGAGGTTGAAGAGGTTGTTGTCGGGACGATGCCGCTCGTGAACACGTCGAGCTCGGAGTTGAGTTATCTGGTCGGATCGCAGGCGATCGAGCAGCTGCCACTGAACGGCCGCAACTACACCGACCTGGCCCTGCTGCAGCCGGGGGTCAACGCATTTCCCCACCGCGACGGCGGTTCCGTGGTTGCGCACGGACTCGCGATGAGCGTCAACGGGCAGGATCCGCGGTCGAACGTGTATCTGCTCGACGGCACCTTGCAGAACGACATCACCAACGGCCCCGCCGGCAGTGCCGCGGGGACGGCGCTCGGCATGGAAACGATCCGCGAGTTCCGCGTCGAGGCAAATGCGTACAGCGCCGAGTTCGGCCGGAACTCGGGCGGCCAGATCAACGTGCTGACCAAGTCGGGGACCAACCGGGCGTCCGGAAGCCTGTTCGAGTTCCATCGCAACGATGCGCTCGACGCGAAAAACTACTTCGACGCCGGCGGAAAGCCTGACTTCCATCGCAACCAGTTCGGCGCGACGTTCGGCGGGCCGCTGGCGAAAGATCGCGCGTTCTTCTTCTTCGGTTACGAGGCGCTCGTGGAGCGGCTCGGGCGCACGATCAACACGTTCGTACCAGACGACAATGCGCGCCGCGGGATACTGCCCGATCCGACGAATCCAGGCGGCACGATCACGATACCCATCGACGCGGCGGTCGCGCCGTACCTGGCGGAGTTCCCGCGCGCCAACGGCCCGGTTCTGGGCGAGGGGATCGCGACCCTTAACTTCCCGTTCCAGCAGAAGCTCGACGAGCATTTCTTCCAGGGGCGGATCGACTACAACCTCGGCGCGAACCAGCAGTTTTTCGGCCGCTACACGTTCGATGACGCCGACCAGTTCCTGCCGACGGATTACCCGCAGTTCCCGCGCAACTTCATCTCCCGAAACCAGTTTTTCACGGGCGAGTATCGCCGGGTACTCTCGACGAACACTCTGAACACCGCGCGCCTCGGGTTCAGCCGCACGACCATCGGGCAGAACGTCCAGGCGAACACGTCCCAGACGCTGCCTACCTTCGTGCCGGGGCGGGACAGTATGGGCGACATCGACATCGGCGGACTGCGTCGCTTCGGGCCCCAGAGCTCCGCGAATCTGCGGCTGGTGCAGAACGTGTTCAGCCTGCAGAACGATCTCGTACACACGCGAGGGCGGCACGTCACCAAGGCGGGCGCGCTCGTGGAGCGCTACCAGGACAACATGGTCAATCCCACCTTCAGCCTCGGGATCTTCGCGTTTCCGAGCCTGACCGCGTTCCTGCAGAATCGTCCGAACAACTTCGTCGGGCTCACGCCGGAGGCGCAGTTCGATCGGTATTGGCGCTTCACGCTCTTCGGGCTGTACGCACAGGACGACTACCAGATCACGCCGAGGCTGACGGTGAACGCCGGCCTGCGCTACGAATTCACCACGATGCCGCAGGACAAGTACAACCGCGACTCGTCGCTGCCCGACCTGACCGCCGCGGCGCCGACCGTCGGTCCCCTCTATGAGAATCCTACCTACACCAACCTCTCTCCGCGGGTGGGGTTCGCGTGGGATCCCTTCGGCGACGGACGCACGTCCGTTCGGGGCGGCTACGGCCTCTACTACAACACGAACAATCAACAGAACCTGATCGTCACGGTCACGAACCCGCCAGCGACGCCGCGCCCCGTCATCATGAATCCGACGTTTCCGAATCCTCCGTTCGACCGCGCCGGGGCGATCTCGATCCGTCCCGTCCAGTTCGACCTCGAGAACCCGCGCGTGCACGTCTACAACGTGAACGTCCAGCGCGAGCTCTGGTGGCGGACGGCATTGACTGTCGGGTACGCCGGCTCGCGCGGCATGCACCTGCTGCGCAGTGGCGACGTGAACACCGCCGTGCCGACCACGCTCGCCGACGGCACCCTGTTCATTCCGGCCAACACCCCGCGGCGGAATCGCAGTTTCTCGACGATCGAGTTGAAGAGCAGCGACGGCGACTCCTGGTACAACGCGCTCGTCGTGGACCTGCGGCGCCGCTGGAGCGGCGGCTTCGCACTCCAGTCGTCGTATACGCTGTCGAAGAGCGAGGACACGACGCAGGCCTCCACATTCTTCTCGGATGCCACCAACGGGACGACGTCCGCGTTCCCTGAGGAGGTGCCGGATTACAACAAGGGATTGTCCGATTTCGACTCCCGGCACACGTGGGTCGTGAACCTCACGTGGGATCTGCCGTTCGCTCGGGGACTCAGCGGGCCGGCCGGAGCGCTGCTGGACGGATGGCAGATCTCCGGGATCTGGAACATGCGCAGCGGCAATCCGCTGACGGTGTTCGTGCAGAGCAACCGATCGCGCTCGCAATGGAACCCCTCGCGCGGTCCCGGCATCGGTCAGGATCGGCCCAGCTATGCGCCCGGGTACGGTTCCGACAACGCGGTCCTCGGACAGCCGGATCAGTGGTTCGACCCGAAGGCGTTGGTGTTGCAGCCAGCGGGTACGTTCGGTAACACCGGGCGTGGCGATTTCATCGGGCCGAACCTCCGCACGGTCGACCTCGCGCTGTCGAAGACGGCGCGCTGGACCACTTTCGGCGGCGGCGGCCGGCTCGAGTTTCGACTGGAGGCGTTCAATGTCCTCAACCGCGCCAACTTCGGCGTTCCCAGCCTGACGGCCTTCGCCGGCCAGCGCGACGACGAAGTGCCGTTTGCGACGTTCGGGCGCATCTCCAACACGGTCACCTCGGCGCGGCAGATTCAGCTCGGGATCAGGGTGGCGTTTTAACGTTCAACGTTCGGGGTTCAACGTTCGGTGCGACGTGCGACGTGCGACGTTCTACGTGCGACGTGCGGTGCGACGTGCCACGTACGATGTGCCACGTGCGATGTGCCACGTGCGATGTGCGAGGTGCGGCGTGCGGCGTGCGGCGTGCGAGCGCCGTCCGTTTTCAGCCTCCGCCGGCAATCTGCTGATGGCTGAAAGCTGAGCGCTGCTCAACAGGTGGACTTCATCGCTCGGACGCGGGAGTGATCATGAACTGGCTGGCGTATGTGGCGGGAGCGGTGTTGTCGTGGGGCGTGTACGGCGCCATGCTGCATCAGGGGCAGGTGAAGCTCGGAAACCCGATGCGGGCGCTGCTGTGCGTTGGCGTCGCGTACTTCCTGGTCGGCGTGCTGATCCCGGTCGCCACGCTGTTCGCGCAGGGGCAAGGGTTACGGGGGTTCACCAGCGACGGGACGATGGCGGCGACCGTGGCGGGTACCCTGGGCGCGCTCGGCGCCGTGTGCATCATCTTCGCGTTCCGCACCGGCGGGACACCGACGTATGTGATGCCGCTGGTGTTCGGTGGCGCGCCGCTGGTGAACGTGCTGTATACGATGTACATCCACCCGCCGCGCGTCCCTCCCAACCCACTCCTGTACGTCGGCTTCCTGGTGACCGCCATCGGCGCGGGCATGGTCTTGTACTTCAAGCCGCAGGCTTGAAGGGACAACGCGATTGGCTTATTCGCTCAATGGAAATCTGTGAATTGATTGATCGATTGAACAATCGGTGATTGCCAATTATTCGAAGATTGTGGATTGAAC
The DNA here is from genome assembly GCA_020200195.1 of Acidobacteriota bacterium. Taxonomy (GTDB): domain Bacteria; phylum Acidobacteriota; class Vicinamibacteria; order Vicinamibacterales; family 2-12-FULL-66-21; genus JAIVJE01. The sequence continues at coordinate 5,433 of JAIVJE010000075.1, forward strand.
GCCCCGACCAATCCTGCAATCCACTACAGCGTGCGTTCGCGTGTCATTGCGCCCGCGAACGTGAAATTGCCAATACATTCGTCTCGCGTCGAACCATCCGGCGCAATCATAACGATCTTCCCGGCCGGTCCCCCCGTAAGAGGACTGCCTAGCCCGGCGTACATGAAGCCGTCAACAGCAACGACCAGCGAGAACTCGTTCGGTTGTCCCAATGGCCTGTATGGAGCGATAGAAACATCGAGCGTGACGCCGGTTAGGTCCGGCTTGAA
>JAIVJE010000076.1 GCA_020200195.1 Acidobacteriota bacterium
CCGTCATGCTGGGTCGCGGCGGCACGGTGGTTCGAGCGGTCGCGTTCTACACAGTGCTCACCGATCCCATCGTGAGCGTCACACTGTCCAGTTCACCGTCCGCAATCCTTCGCCAGCGACGCAACGCCGGGCGCATCACGGCCAGCGGCGTGGAACTGGAGGCCGATGTTCGTATTCGCGGCCCGATCGTGCTGACGATGTCGATGGCGGCGATTGATTCGCGGTTTACCGCCGGCGAGGGGCTCGACGGCTTACGCGTACCGCAGGTCCCACGGCTGCAGGCCGCCGGGGGCGTTCGCGGTATCTGGCCGCGCGCCTCGTTCTCACTCGGTTGGCGGGCGTCCGGCTCTCAGTTCGACGACGACCGGAATCTGTTCGTCCTGGGGAAGGCGTCTGCGCTGGACCTGAGAGTTGGCTGGCGGCCCGCGCGGCGAGTCGAATGGTTCGCCGCGGTGGAGAATGCGCTCGATGGTGAGCAGGATGTGGCCCGCACCCCCCTGCGGTCCATCGGTCTGCCACGGACGGCGCGGATGGGCGTGCGTCTCAGCTCGCGCTGATGCTATTCACGCGGCGTCACGAACGGCACCCGTCGCCGGCGGCGGCGCCGGCGGCGTCGCAGGGGCGCATAGTCCGCCGCGTACTCGGTTGGGGCTCCGGCGCCGACCGCGACCTGTGCCTGCAGTTCGCGCCAATGGGCCACCACGTCGGGCCGCTCGGCGTGAATGTCCAGCCAGATCAGGGCTTCTTCGAACACCGCGCGGTGCAGCAGGCCGCGTTGCGCGCGGATGGGAGCCTGAATATCGAGCAGGCGCGATTGCACCGACAGGATCTGCTGCAGCCGCTCCACGTCCCGCCGGGCGACCGGCAGCAATCCCAGCTCGACGCGCCGTTCGAGCGGGTCGGCGGAAAACCTCTGGTGCCGGCTGGCGAGACCGAGCGGAAACAACAGAGTTCCCGCCAGGATCGCGTTCGTCAGCGACTCGGGCGTCGAGTCGAACCGGGCGCGGTACCGGTCCAGGGCCGCCATCGATCGCCAGTGGGGATCCGGTGCGGCGGCCAATTCCGGCGTGATCGCCTTCAGCAGGCCGGTCGAGCGAAGCTGACGGAACGCCTCTTCGGCATGGCCCGAGCGGAGGATCTTGTAGTACTCCTCGACCAGACGCGCCGGCGCACTGCGCGCAATCTCGTGTCGATGCGCGCTGATCGCGTCGAGGATGGGCTCATCGATTGTGAACTGCAGCCTGGCGGCGAGCACGACCGCCCGCAACATGCGCACGGGGTCCTCGAGGAACCGGACGTCGGGATCGCCGATGCACTTGATCAACCGCGCGTCGAGATCGTGCAAACCGCCGACGTAGTCGATGATCGAGAACGTCGCGATGTCGTAGAACAGGGCGTTGACGGTAAAGTCGCGACGGAACGCATCCTCCTCGGGTGTGCCGTAGGTGTTGTCTCGCTGGATCAAATGATCGGTCGCGGTCTGCCGGCGCGGCGCCCGATTGCCGCGATTATCGTCGTCGGGCGGCAGCGGGTCGGAGGGAGCGACCACGTCTGCTGGCCCGACATCGGCGGCTTCTGACTCCGGGGTCAACTCCGAAGCGGCCACCAGCCGCCGGAATGTCGCGACCTCGATCGCTTTGGAACCGAACTTGACGTGCGCCAGTCGGAATCGTCGACCGATAATCCAGCAGTTGCGGAAGAGCTTCTTGACCTGGTGCGGATGCGCGGAGGTGCCGATATCGAAATCCTTCGGCCGGCGCTCGAGCAGCAGGTCGCGCACGCTTCCGCCGACGAGATATGCGATGTAGTTGTGCTCGTTCAGCCTGTAAAGAACTTTGAGAGCGTCGGGATCGACGTCGCGGCGGGAAATCCTGTGCCCGGATCTCGGAACGATGGTCGGCTCCGCCATCGTCTCGGATTATAGATCATTCACCCGGACATTAGTATTAAGTTATTGAAGCTCAATCATTTAGAGCGAGGCGCGGATGTGCTACCATCCCCGTCCATGCGTCTGCTGTTTGCGGGGGCGGCCCTTCTGCTGCTCTCCGCGTCAGTCGCGGCCGCCGACGCGCTTGGCGACGCTCGTCGCTTTTACAACCTCGGACAATTCGACACCGCGGAACGGGCAGCGATGGAGGCTGCGCGCAATCCGGCGCTGGCAAACGCCGCGAAGGTCGTTCTCGGCCGCATCCAGTTGGAGCGATCCCGCCGAACCCCCGACGACGGTGAGCTGAAGCGTGCGCGCGAGACGTTGCTGTCCGCGGATCCGCGATCGCTGGATGCGCGGGATCGGCTCGAACTGACCGTGGGTCTCGCCGAGGCGTTGTATCTCGAAGATCGTTTCGGTGTGGCCGCTCAGCTCTTCGAGTCGGCACTGGCGCGCGCAACGGTGCTCGGCCCTGTCGCGCACGATCGGATCCTCGACTGGTGGGCGACGTCGATCGACCGCCAGGCCCATTCGCGTCCCGCGACGGAACGGGCGCCCTTGTATGCGCAGATTCTGGATCGGATGGGCAAGGAGATCGCTCAGGACCCTGGTGTGTCGGCGGCGAATTACTGGCTGGCCGCGGCTGCGCGCGCCTGCGGTGACCTGGAACGGGCGTGGAACGCCGCGATGGCGGGGTGGGTGCGCTCGTCGCTGACGCATGACCGGGGTGAAAGCGTCCGCGCGGATCTGGATCGGCTGGTCGTGCAGGGCATCATTCCCGACCGTGCGGCCCGACTTCCCGTCAGGGACGACCGGCAGGCGGTGGCCGGCATGATCGGCGAGTGGGAGGCGTTCAAGACCGGCTGGAAGCGCTGAGGGTCAATTCTTTGCCTCTTTCCAGTTATCGCCGATGCCGACGTCGACGGTAAGCGGCACGTTCAACGCCACGGCCCGTTCCATGATGTCGCGCACGGCCGCAGCGGTCTCATCGGCCGCCTCGCGCGGTGCCTCGAACAGCAATTCGTCGTGCACCGTCAGGATCATGCGTGCGCGCCCACCGGCGATGGATCCGAGCGCCGCATGGACTTCGATCATGGCGCGCTTGAGAATGTCCGCCGCGGTGCCCTGAATGGGCAGATTCACCGCCACGCGCTCCGCCGCCGATCGGATCTGTCCGTTGCGGCTCGTCAGCTCCGGCACCAGCCGACGCCGCCCGAACATCGTCTTGACCACGCCATCGGTACGCGCGCGCTCGAGCAGACTGTCGATGAACCGCCGCACGGCGGGAAACCCCGCGAAGTAAGCGTTGATGAAGTCCTGCGCGGCCTGCTGGGTGACACCAATGTCCTTGGCCAGGGTGAACGCGGTCTTTCCATAGAGCAACGCGTAGTTGATGATCTTGGCGCGCCGGCGCAGCTCGTGCGTGCTCAGCCCGCTGTCGGCGCCGAAGACCTTCAGCGCCGTACGGTCGTGAATGTCCTCGCCGCGACTGAAGGCTTCGACCAGCGCTTCGTCACCCGACAGGTGCGCCAGCACGCGAAGCTCGATTTGCGAATAGTCCGCCGAGATCAGGACATGCCCGGGCTCGGCGATGAACGCGCGACGGATTTCGCGTCCGAGCTCTGTACGGATCGGAATGTTCTGAAGGTTGGGATCGCTGCTGCTGAGGCGTCCGGTCGCAGCGACCGCCTGATTGAAGCAGGTGTGCACGCGGCCGGTATCGGGATGCACGAGCTGCGGCAGCGCATCGATGTACGTGCCCTTCAATTTCTGCAGCGCGCGCCACTCGAGGATCAGCCGCGGCAACTCGTGCGCCAGCGCCAGCTCCTCGAGCACCTCCACCGCGGTCGACGCGGTCTTCGTCTTGACGTTGCGTTTCAGCGACGGGAGCTGCAGCTTCTCGAACAGGATCTCGGACAGCTGCTTGGGTGAGTTGATGTTGAACTCTTCCCCTGCCAGCTCGAAGATCTGCGCGCTGCGCGACGCGAGCTCCTGGTCGACGTGAGCGGACTGCGCGGCGAGTGCCCGGCCATCGATCCGGATCCCGGCCCGCTCGATCGCGACGAGCACCGGGATCAACGGCATCTCGAGCTCTTCGTACAGCTGTTCCAGCTGTTCGGCCTTCAGCAGGTCGCGGAGCGTGCGGGAGAGCTGCAGCGCCAGATCCGCGCGCTCGCCCGCGTAGTCGAGCGCCGCCGCGATCGGGATCTCCGTCAGCGCTACCGCCTTCGCGCCGCGTCCGCAGACGTCCTCCTCTCGCAGCGCCTTGTACCCCGCGTGTTCGATCGCGAGCTCCTCGAGCGGATGCGCCGACCGCGTCGCGTCGAGCAGGTAACTGGCGAGCATCGTGTCGGTCTCGTTTCCACGGAGCGTGACGCCGTGGCGCTCGAGCACGACCGCATCGAACTTCAAATCGTGTCCCACCTTGCGAATTGCGGCGTCTTCGAACAGCTCCTTGAGCACGGCAAGCGCCGCAGTGGTGTCGACCGCGATGCGATCGGCGTCGGCCGGCGGCGCGAACAGGTCGTCGTCTCCAGTTCGCTTGGCGAGCGGCACGTAGCGCGCGTGCCGCGATCCCGTCGAGAATGCCAGGCCAGCGATCGCCGAGCGCATGGATGTCGGCGCGTCGGGCAATACCCGAACGCCGAACCGCCCGGCGGCGCGCAACTCAGCGGCCAGCGCACGGACCTCTTCGATCGTGCCGATCGCCGCGTAGTCCTTTCCCACGGTTTGCGCGGTGGGGGCGTACTCCATGATCAGCGAGCGGAAGCCGAGCCGCGTAAACAGCTCGAAACACCGGTCGCGCGACGGTCCCCGGTATCGCACGGCATCGCGGTTGAATTCCACGGGGACGTCCGTCCGGATGCGCGCGAGCTCACGGCTCTGCCGCGCGTCCTCGGCGTGCGCTTGCAGCCCTTCACGGTACCGTTTGTTCGACACCTCCGACGCGTGCGCCAGCAGCTCTTCGAGCGTGCCGTACGTGGCGATCAGATCGCGCGCGCCTTTCTCGCCGATCCCCGGAACACCCTTGATGTTGTCGATCGAGTCGCCCATCAGCGCCACGACGTCGACCACCTGCGACGGAGCCACGCCGAACTTCTCCTTGACCGCCGCGGCGTCGAACCACGTCCCCTCATCTCGCGGGTTGTACACCTTGATCCCGCCGTCGACGAGCTGGAAGAAATCCTTGTCGCCGGTGACGATCGCGACCTCGAACCCTTCCGCGATCGCCTTGGTCGCGAGGGTGCCGATGACGTCGTCGGCCTCGAAGGTGCGCGACGTGAGAATCGGAACGCCGAGCGCCTCGCACGCCTCGTGCACCCACGGGATCTGCTCCGCCAGGTCGGGCGGCATCGGCGCGCGATTGGCTTTGTAGTCCGTCGCCATTTCGGATCTGAACGTAGGACCGGCGAGATCGAACGACGCGGCGATGTAAGCCGGGTGATGATCCTGGATCAGCTTCCGCAGCATCGTGACGAAGATGTAGACCGCGTGCGTGGTTTTGCCGCCGGGCCCCGACAACCCGCCGCCACGCATCGCGTGATACGCACGGTACATCTGTGAACTGCCGTCGATGAGAAAAACGCGCGCCGGTGTAGACATCGGAGTGGAAGTCAGGCGAGAAAATCCGCGAGAAAATCAGTATATCATTCGATCGATGGTCGTACGGACGCGTCCGGCCGCGCTGCGGCTCGTCTTGATCGCGGCGCTCGCCGCGGCTGCGTGTAGCGGCCGGTTGCTGGGAAAACAG
>JAIVJE010000365.1 GCA_020200195.1 Acidobacteriota bacterium
GCCTGGGTCAGACGCAGGCGTAGCACCTGGAGGACCATGCTTCGGCGGACGATGCGCCGGGCTCGTGTCGTCAACGATTCGCGGGCTCTCGCGGCGGTCGAACGCGACCCCTCGTCGAGCTTTGGTTCCGACGTGACCGCTTCCTCCGCGTCGTTGCCGACGAACAGGGCAGTCAGGAGGATGTCCGGTTCGAAGTTGGCCGCAACTCGGCGGAAAAACAGCATCTCTTCTACGGGGCCGTACCCCTGCACGCCGGCGTTGATCACGCGATAACGGGTTGGCGAGAACGCCGCGTTCAATCTGCGCTCGAGAAGCTCACCGAACGTCTGTTCAAACGGCACCTGGACCGAGAGCACCAGCGAGTCGCCAAGCACGACGATGCGCCGCTCGCCAGCCGCCTTGGGTAGGATCTCTTCATCGTCGCGAACCCCGCTGCGGTTGATGTTGATTCCGGTGTCGAACTCCGACGTCGTGAATCGAACGGTGGCGCCCGGCTTCAGACGGTAGCCGATCGCAGGATCGCCGATAAAGAGACCCTGGAAGGATGGCGCCGCCTCGGAGCTTCCCCACACCCTCATCGCCGCTTCGAAAATGCCGAACTGCAGGGCCAGGATCAGAAGGAACAGCAGGAAGCGCGCCATCAGCTCTCGATGCGAGCCGTCTGAATGGCGTCCGCGACGCGATCAATCGCTTCGTCAGGCAAGCCGGGATGCAGCGGCAGCGACAGAATCTCGGCACACACGCGAGTGGCGATTGGACAGTCATCGGGCCGTTCGTTCGCGAGCGCCGGCTGCTGTGGAATTGGCACCGGATAGTGAATCAGCGTCTCGATGCCTGCGGCACGCAGCCGCGCCTGCAGCGCGTCGCGCGCGCCGCTCCGGATTGGAAACAGGTGATAGACGTGCCCGGCGTCGAATTCTAGCGGGACATCGATGGTGCCTGATGCTTCCAGCGCCATCCGGTACCGCGCCGCGAGCGCGCGGCGACGGGCAGTCCATGACGGCAACCATCCCAGGCGGGCGCGGAGGATGGCCGCCTGCAACTCGTCGAGACGCGAGTTCACTCCGAACTCATCGTGATGGTAGCGGTCGGTCTGGCCCCCGTTCCGCAGGCGCCGGGCGCGTGCTGCGATCGCCGGGTCGTTTGTCGTCAGCGCTCCGCCATCTCCGAGCGCCCCCAGGTTCTTGGTGGGATAAAAGCTGTAGGCCGCGGCCACGCCGTAACTCCCCACCGGCCGTCCGGCGCACGTGGCGAGGTGCGCCTGGCAGCAGTCCTCCACGATTCCGAGTCCCCGCCGCTCCGCGACTGCCGAGAGTGCGACCATATCGGCGGGCTGTCCGTAGAGGTGGACCGGCATGATGGCCGCGGTTCGACGAGTGATAGCGGCTTCGACCGCCGCCGCGTCGATCGTCAACCGTTCCGGATCGATATCAGCGAAGACGGGCCGTGCGCCGGCCATCATTACCGCGAGCGCGCTGTATGCCGCGGACAACGGCGACGTGATCACCTCGTCTCCCGGCCCGATCCCCAGTGCGCGGAATGCGATTGCCAGGGCATCGGTGCCGGTCCCGACACCCACCGCGTGCTGCGCGCCCGCCGCCGCCGCGAACTCCCGTTCAAATGCGTCGAGCTCGGGCCCGAGGACGAACCAGCCACGCGCGATCACCCGGTCGACTGCGACGCGCACGTCCGCGTTGTCCTCGCCCGGCGTCAGCCGCAGAAACGGAATCACGGGTTCGCCCCGCCGGTTACGTCGTCAACATAGCGGTGCATGTGGTCGCGGTAAAACGCAATCGTTTTGCACAACCCCTCGCGCAGGTTCACCTGAGGCGTCCACCCGACCGCCGTCCGGAACTTCGTCGAATCCGAGTAGAAGCTTCCGATGTCGATCCGTTTCTTATCCTCGGGCCAGTCCACGAACCGTACGCTGCCGCGGCCAGCCGTGTCGACGAGCATCGCCACCAAATCGCGGTGGCTGATGGGCTCGTCTCCGCCGACGTTGAAGACCTGCCCGACGCACCGGTCCGACGCGCCGGCGCGCAGAAAGGCGTCCGCGGCGTCGTCGACGAAGACGAAATCGCGCATCTGCGATCCGTCGCCGAAGACCTGGATCTCTCGGCCTTCGATGGCCAGCCGAATGAACCAACCGATGAATCCCTGGCGGTTATGTCGGATCAGCTGCCGCGGTCCGAATACGTTCGTCAGGCGAAGCGAGCAGGCGCGCACGCCAAAAACGTTGTTGTACAAGAGGTGGTAGTACTCGCCGGCGGCCTTGTTGACGCCGTTGATATCCGCGGGTCGGACCAGATGCTCCTCGTCGACGGGAAGGCGATCCGGCCTGCCGTACACCTGCCGGGTGCCGGCGAATACTACATAGACACCGGGACTGTGCTTCCGGCACGCTTCGAGCATCGTGAGTTGAGCGCGACAGTTGATGTCGAGGTCAGTGTAAGGATCGCGCATGCTGTCGATGTGGCTGACCTGACCCGCGAGGTTGAAGATGATCTCGCGATCGCGTACGAGAGAGTCGATCGCCGCTTCGTCCCGCACGTCGGCGATCTCGACGCGAATCCGATCCTCGATACCCGCGATGTTGAACGTGTTTCCCCCGGAATCGGGGATCAGTGCATCCACGACCAGGACGTCGGCGCCGACATCCACGAGGCGGCGCGCGAGATTGCTGCCGATGAAGCCCAGCCCTCCCGTGATCATCGTGCGGCGGCCGCGGTAAAAATCCAGGTACGACGGCGTCACGCGCCGTTCCTCGGTGGCCGGGGCTCGGCAGCCGTGGCGTTTGCCGCCGGCGCGCGGTGGTGCTCCCCCCGTACGACGAGCGCGAACCAGAGTCCGAGGACATCGACGCCCGTCTTGAACAGGCGGCGGAAATTGAAGAACTGCGAGCGGCCGTGCGCGCGATGGTAATGGTGTACCGGGACCTCCGCAATCCGAAAGCCGGCATCCTGCACTTTCTTCATCATCTCGAGGCAAATGACGCCGCTGTCCTTCTCGAGGGCGATACGGTCGAATATCGCGCGCCGCATCAACCGAAAATCGCAATCGACGTCGCGCACGTGAAGACCGAAGAGCAGGCTGACCGTGTGGTGGTACACGCGACCGATCACGATGCGGTGCAGCGGGTCCGACCGGCTGATCTTGTAGCCATTCACCAGATCGACGCCTTCGGTCAAGCCGTCCCACAGCGCCCGCATTTCGGACGGATCGTATTGCGCGTCCCCATCCGTGTAAAACACCAGCTCGCGCGTAGCGGCGGCAAAGCCGCTTCGAAGCGCGCCGCCGTAGCCGCGGTTCCGTTCATGGTGCACGACCCGCACTTCGGGGTACGCTCGGGCCAGTTCGTCGGCGATCTCCGCCGTCGCGTCTACACTGCCGTCATTGACAATGATGATCTCGAAGTCATCGGTGAGCTGCCGGGCGCTCTTCAGCGCGGTAATCACCAGACTCGCGATTGTCCCGCTGTCGTTGTAGGCAGGGAAGAACACGCTGAGCCCGGGGTTCCGCGGGGCAGGCTGCGGCATGAGATAAGCGGCAAATATTAGCGTCGGCTGGACTTGAAGGCAAGGGCGCGATCGTACGCGGCTTCGAGCGCCACCGCCGAGCGGCCCCACCCGAACTCGGCCTGCATCAGGTCGCGGGCGCGGGATCCGAGGGCTCGGCCCATGTCGGGGTCCGCGAGCAGCCTGGCGATCGCGGCGGCGATTGCACCCGGGTCGCGCTCCGGCACGACGACTGCCGTTCGGCCATCCCGAACGATGGCGGCAATGCCTCCCGCGGTGGTCGTCACGAGCGGGGTGCCGGATGCCAGCGCTTCGAGCACGGCGTTTGGGAGTCCGTCGACATTGCCCGTGTCGTCACGTACGGACGGAACAACCGCGACATCAGCGGCCGCGAGCCAGGCGGCTACGTCGTCTGGCGTCAGCACGCCTAGAAAACGCACGCGCTCCGCGACGCCCACCTCCGCCGCACGCTTGCGCAGTTCTCCCTCCAGATCGCCCCCGCCGGCGAGCGCGAGTACGACGGATGCCGCGGCCGGCTGCGCCAACGCGTCGATGAGGTACTCGAATCCTTTCTTGCGCACCAGCCGTCCCGCGGCGAACACCATCGGCACGGCGCTGGCAATGCCAACGCGGCTGCGGATCCCATTCCGCGCCGACGGGTCCGGATGGAACCTGTCGACGTCCACCCCGTACGGAATCACTGTCACGCGGTCCGCATCGGCGCCAAGCGCCACCGCGCGCCGCGCCAGGTCCGTGCTGCACGCCGTAATCACCCCCGCTCGCGCAAACGTGGCGCGCGCCGCCGCACGGGCGGGCGCCAGAGTTTCCGCGACGTACACGTCAGAGCCGTGCAGGCTGACCACGAGGGGCAATCGCGGTGCAGCCACTGCCGCTGTGATGCCGCCTGGCACCACCCAGTGTCCATGGACGACCGTGGCGTCATGCGTTCGCGCCACGGCGCGCGCAGCTCGCCACCCTGCGGCAAGCGCGAGCGGTGCGGCGAGGAACGCGGCGCCGCGCAGCGTGACATCCGCGCGCATCGCCGAGGCGTACCCGAACACGTTCAACGCCGGCACGGGCGCGTATTTGTAAAAGTGGAAGTGGATACCGTCTTCCTGCGCCCCGCGAGTGACGAGTTGATGCCAGGGCGCGACGATGTGCACCTGATGCCCGCGAGCCGTCAGGGACTTCGCGATCGGCTCCATGAACGTGCCGACGCTGTCGCCGGGAAACCGTGGATATGACGTCGTGACCATCACGACGACGTGGGTCATGTCAGGACCGCCGGCGCCGGAGTATCAGTCGCCACGGGATGATCAACGATTCGAGGAGCACCGGCGTCGATACCTTGGACTGTCCCTGCCGCCGCTCGACGAAAATGATCGGCACTTCGCCGATCGAGCATCCTCGCTGCCGCGCCTCGTACAGCATCTCTACCAGAAACGCATATCCGTCCGAGACCATCGCTTCGAGCCGGATCCGGGCGAGCGCCTCGCGCCGCCAGCATCGGAATCCGCTGGTGCAGTCGCTCGGCGACAAACGTGTCACGGCTTTGATGTACCGATTGGCGAATGCGCTGAGGAAGATGCGATGGAGCGGCCAGTTCACGACGCTGACGCCGTTCAAATACCGCGATCCGATCACCACGTCGCTCGTTCGCGCAGCCGCGGCGAGTGCCGGAAGGTACTCGGGATTGTGGGACAGATCCGCGTCCATCTGACAGATCAGGTCGGCGCCGCTGGCGACCGCTCTCTGCAGGCCATCGATGTACGAGCGGCCCAGGCCGCGTGGGCCGGTTCGATGGAGCACCTCGAGCCGTCCCGCATATTCCTCGGCGAGCGCGTCCGCGACAGCACCGGTGCCGTCCGGCGAGCCGTCGTCGACGACGAGCATGCGATACCCCTCGTGTGCGAGCACACTCCGCGCCAGCACGGGGAGGTTGTCGCGCTCGTTATACGTCGGAACGACGACCAGGACGACGGGAGGCGCGGGCGTTGTGCTCACGAATACTGACGGCGGCCGGCCGCGCCGGCACAGACGATCAAAGTCGGATCGAGAACCGGAATCCGGAACCGTTCCTGCGGAAAGAAAATCAGACAGACCAGACCCGCCGAACCGGCGAGCACGAACAGTGCCGTCTGGCGTCGTGGAGTCCGCCACACTTTCGGCGCGCTTGATATCGGGGTTCGCTGCGAGATCACCCTCGCCGCGCGAGAGTGGGTGGTTGCCCGTCCAGAATGTGACGCCGCCCTCCGACGCCACGAGGACGAAACGGCCGTGCACGCGCATGTTCCTTGCCGTCCACGGCGCCACGACGGCGAGAGAAGCCGCCACCAGCGCCACCGCGAGGATCGGTAAACGCCGGAAGAGCAGCCACAGAACCGCGAGCGGCAGGAAGAACAGCATGGCGGGCCGGACCAGGATGGCGAGACCGGTCAGCACTCCCGCGCCGAGCGCGAGCGCGCCGCCGGCACGGCTGCTGCGTTCAGCGGCCGCGCGGTCGACGGCGATCTGCAGGACGAGGGCCGCCGACAGCGCGAGCACCGAGTATACGGCTTCGCTCAATGCGTAGGCGCAAATCCACACGAGTGGTGGATACACCGCAGCAATAACAGCCGCGACGACTCCGGTACGCGGCCCCGCGGCGCGCAATGCGAAGGTCCCGATCAGCCAGACGCCAATGGCCCCGGCCGCCGACTGGGCGACCTTGACGCGGACCGGCACGTCGGACGATTCGGACGTGCCTGCACCGATGACAGCCAGCAGCATCGGATAGCCCGGCGCTCGACCGAACTTCGGACCCGGGCCTGAATCGGACGAGGATGCGTACACGAACCCTCGCCCTTCCGACAGACTGCGGGCGAGCTCCAGATACTCGCGCTCGTCATGGGTCAGCGGTTTGCCGACCCAGTAGAGCAGGGCAAACGCGATCCGGATCAGTAAGCCTGCGGTCGCGGCGGCGACGATCAGACGCCGCGCGCGTCCTGGATGCTGCAGCATCGCGTTACTGACGGCCTTCGAAACGGAGCGCAGAGATCTGTTCGGACACGAGGCCGACCAGAAACACGATGACCGCGAGCATGATGAGCAGCACCGACGAATTCGTGATGTGCCGCTGAGTCGCGACAGTCCACAGCGCGTATCCGGCGCCCAGCACGAAGGAGGCGAGCCCAATTGGCACAAATACCCGCAAGGGGCTGAACAGCGTCACGATCTTGAAGATGATCATGAGGAATTTCGCCCCGTCGCGCGCCAGCCGGATC
>JAIVJE010000582.1 GCA_020200195.1 Acidobacteriota bacterium
ACGACATCGCTCTCACGCTGGTGCGCAAGTCAACCTGACCTCGTTCGGTATCGCGGCGAGTGTCTGATCTATCGCGCCGAAATCATGCAGTGGCGCGGCAACTGGAATGGGGCGGCGCAAGACGCACAGGCCGCGTGCGAGCTGCTCACGCCCGGGCGCGGGCGGGCCGGAGCGGCGTTCTACCGACTGGGCGACATCCACCGACTTCGCGGTGACGTCCAAGAGGCGGAAGCGGCCTACACGCGTGCGAACGAGTGCGGACGAAAGCCGCAGCCAGGACTGTCACTGCTTCGGCTCGCTCAGGGCGACATCGAACACGCGGTGGCGTCAATCCGGAGTGCCCTCGTAGACACGTCGGCAAGATCGGCGCGCGCAAGAATTCTTGCAGCGGCTGTCGAGATACTCCTTGCCGCCGCCGATGTCGAAGGCGCGCGCGCCGCCGAGGCGGAGCTCCGTGAGATCGCCAACGCCATCGGCACGCCGCTTCTCTCCGCCGTATCCGCGCACGCCACCGGCGCGGTCCTAGTGGCCGAAGGCGAGCTCGCCGCGGCGGCGACGTCGTTGCGGCAGGCATGCGAAGCCTGGCGGGATCTGGACGTTCCGTACGAAGAAGCGCAAACACGTCTCTTGATGGCCGCAGTATGTGAACGACGCGGCGATCGCGATGGCCATCTGCTCGATCTGGATGCCGCGCGGCGGCTGTTCACGCGGCTGAACGCCGATCCGTGCCTCGCGCGGATTGAGCAGCCGTCGCGACGAACCGTGCGTCAGTCCCCAGCCTCGCTCAGCGAACGGGAGCTGCAGGTCCTGCGCCTGCTTGCGGCCGGCAAGACGAATCGCGCCATCGCCGAGGAGTTGTTCATCAGCGAGAAAACCGTCGCCCGACACGTCAGCAATATCTTCGACAAGGTTGGCGTCTCGAGCCGCACCGGCGCAGCTGCTTGGGCGTTCCACCACAACCTCACCTGACCGGCGTACACAGAATTACCCATTTTTCGACAAGGCACGATTTGGGTAGTCCTGCCGATGCCCGAGCGATTCGGATCGCCGTACCCTCGCTCTCGAGCGGAGGTTCCGATGTACGACGCGATCATCGTCGGCGCCCGATGTGCCGGCTCTCCGACGGCCATGCTCCTGGCGCGTCGCGGATTCAAAGTGTTGCTGGTGGACAGGGCCACCTTCCCCAGCGACACGATCTCGACGCACATCCTATGGCCTCACGGTGCTGAGATGCTGGCGCGCTGGGGACTCCTGCACCGGCTGGCGAGCACCGGCGCTCCGCCCATCTGCCGGCGGATGCGATTCGATGTCGGACCATTCGCGCTGCACGGTACGATTCCCGACGCCAACGACGGCAGGGCGGCTTCTGTCCGCGTCGCACGGTGCTTGAC
>JAIVJE010000366.1 GCA_020200195.1 Acidobacteriota bacterium
CGACGGAGGAGCGCACGGCGTGGGATCACGCGATTGAGTACTACGATCGTCAGATCGCCCCGCACGACCTCCTCTTCGGGGACGGCATGATGGCCGTGAACGCTGCGCTGATGGCAGGCGATTTGACCCGCGCCGCGGTCGGCCCGGAGCTGCGCGCCGTGCTGGAGTCGGCAGCGCCGGTGTATCGCCGGCATTTCTGGCCGGCCCACGACCGGATCAACCAGACGTGGATTACCGAGACATCCGAGCGCGTCAGAACGATCGCGCCGGACACCGTTCCGCGGTTGGAGAAACTGTACGGGGTCACGTGGTTTTCAACCCCGGTGCGTATCGATGTCGTGTGGGTGGGAAACCGGCAGGGAGCGTATACGACCGACGAACCGCCGCATGCCACGATCTCGAGCGGCGATCCGGACAATAAGGCGTGGACGGGCGCGGAGATCGTCTTTCACGAGGTGTCGCACGTGCTCGTCCTGCCGCTCCAGCGTGCGATTCACAGCGCACTCGGTGCCGCCGCCAACAACCACCGTCAACTGTGGCACGTCGTCCAGTTCTATCTGACCGGGGTGGCGGTGCAGCACGTGCTCGCCGCGCGTGGCATTACGTACGAACCCTATATGTTTTCCAGCGGGCTCGTCGATCGGGCCTGGGGCCGCTATCGCAAACCGGTCGAGGAGAGCTGGCGGCCTTACGTGGACGGGAAGATCACGCAGCTGCAGGCTATCGAGGCAACTATTGCCGCGCTGACCCGATAAGTGCGGCGCGTCAGGGCTGCTGCCGCCGGAACACGAACGTCTGCACTTTCTCCGCGCCGCCGCTGACGCGCGCTTCGAGCGATCCGTCCGAGCGCCTGGCGTACCGGATCATCTTCGGAAAATCATGCGCGGGGTTCTCGAACGTCGCGCTCTCTGCATCGATGGCGGTCAGCGTGAACTCGGTTGGCGGCCGGCCGCTCGGTTGAGCAACATAGACCAGCGTGCCGTTGCGCTGGATGATCCGAAGGAACTCGAAAGCCACCAGCCGCGGCCCCTTGATCGTGCGTGCGACCGCGAGCATCGCCTCACCCGCCGGCGGCGTCCACCGCTCTTCGAACGTGACCGCGCCAGAGGATCCGGCCCAGGTGCCGCCGATCCATGCAACGTCCGCAATCACCGCGCGGGGCGGTTCCTGGGCCAGGACCGCTTCGATCCCAATGAGCGCGGCCAGCGCCAGCCTCAGAGCCGAAGTTCGCATCATCAGTCTCCCGACATGTCGCACCTGGAGGTAATCCCTGAAGGCCCGCTTGGGTCCGGCTGAAGCCGGACGCCACAGCCGGCAGGTAACGAGGAGCAGCAGGCCGAGGCTTCACGTGACCAAGACCCTTCCGGTGGCGTCCGGCTTTAGCCGGACTCATACCAGACTCGATCGCTGAAGCCGGGCACTACAACTCACGACCCCGCCGCAGTCCCTACCGAACTCACCGAACCGAAACGGATCTGAAATTCCCGCCTGAGCAACAATAGATTGACCGCCGTCTGCAAGAGGCCCGCCGCGACAGACAGGTACCAGATCCACCGTAGCTCGAAACCCGGCAAACGCGACAACCACAGCGTCGGAATCGCAACGGCTGCGACTCGCACCACGGAGGCGATTAACGCCGGAAGCGTGTTGCCGAGCGCCTGGAACATGCTCGACCCGACAAATACGATGCCGGACGCCACGAAATTCCACGAGATGATGCGCAGGTACTCGTCACCCACCGCTACGACCTGCGGGTCGTCAGAGAAAACACGGATCATCGGCGCGCCGGCAATCTGACAGATGACCGTCAGCACCGCCATGGCCCCGGCCGCCATCAACACCGCCGAACGGAACGTCTCTCGTACGCGCTGAGGGAGACGGGCGCCGACGTTCTGTCCGGCTACCGGGGCGACGGCAAACCCCAACGCCACGACCGGCATGAACCCGGCCTGGACGACGCGCAGTCCGATCCCGAAGCCGGCCTGCGCTGCGGCGCCGAATGGACGCGTCACCGAATAGACGATGAAGAGATACACCGCCAGCAGCGCGAACTCCGCGCCGGCCGGCAGCCCGATGCTCAGCAACTTCTTCCAGAGCACCAGCTGCGGCTTCCACTCCGCCGGTCGCAGCTTCAGGTACGAATCAGGGGCGCGGAAGTACAGCGCAAGCCAGACGGTGGCAATGACGATCGCGATGAGCGACGCGATTGCCGCGCCGGCGATTCCCATCGGGCGGTGCGTGAGCCAGCCGAACATCAGAAACGGTGCGAGCACCATGTTCATGATCACGCTCGCGGTCGAGACGATCATGCCGGGCTTGAAGTTGCCCGTTCCCCGCAATGCGGCGCTCATCGCAACCATGGGGAACTGAAGCGCCATCGCAGGGATGAACCAGAGGAGATACCGCGCGGCGAGGGCCGACGTCGCCGGATCGGCCGCGAGCGCCTCGGCATAAGACGTCCGAAGTGCCATCGCGATGATGAAGAAGATGGCGCCAACCACGACCGCAAGGACCTGCGACTGGTTGAACACCAGCAGCGCGCGCGGCCGGTCCTGGCTCCCCGACGCATGCGACACCAGCGTCGTCGTGCCCACACCGAGCATCTGCGTCACAGCGAGGACGATGAACATGAGATTGCCGGCGACGCTGACGCCGGCGACCGCCGCGCTGCCGAGTCGCCCCACCCAGTAGAGGTCCACCAGGAAATAGAGCGTCTGAAAGACCATCGTGACGAGCATGAAGCTCGAGGTCTTCAACAAGTGGCGCGTGACCGAGCCGGTCGTGAGGTCCTGCATGACTATTAGTTACCTTGCCTCCTGCCTCCTGCCTCCTGCCTCCTGCCTCCTGCCTTTTGCCTCTGACTTCATGCGACGAACGATACCAGATAGGACGGGACGCGGATCTACGCGGATGACGACGGATCTTTCGTTGTTTGGATGTTGTACGCGGAGGCTGCAATTGGCCCAGTGGTCGCGGCCGGCCTTCGGCCGGCCCGAAGGATGCGACACGGACGGCGAACACAAGCGGACATGTGGGCGAGGTGCTTGTGTTCGCGATCCGTTGTCGCATCCTGCCGCGCACAGCGCGGCGCGACCGATGGGCCGATCCGTGTCTATCCGCGTTAATCAGCGTCCGTTTTTGCCCCTGCAGCCTCCGGTCCCACGCCTGGTTTACGCGCACACCAAGTCCCCGGGGCTACAATAATCCCGTGACCGACGCACCCAAGAGCGCCATCGAATTGATGATGGAACGGCTGAAACAGAAGGACGCGGAGGCGGGCGTCACCGAGACGCCGCTGACCGACGCACAGCGGGCGGCGATTGCCGAAGCGCGAAGCGTCTACGAGGCGAAGGCGGCCGAACGCCGCATCATGCACCAGTCGATGCAGGCGACCATGATGGACCCGGCGGAGCGTGAGGCGCGTGACCAGGAGCTGCGCCGCGACCTCGAGCGTTTCGAGTCCGAGCGTGATTCGCGCATTCGCAAGATCCGCGCGGGCGAATCCGCCAGCCCGTCGTCCACAGACTGACTGCCCGGCTCCCCAACCCGAGCGCCGAGGCGGTCTGTCTAAGCCGCTGTGGTTGGCCTCCAGGTTCGTTGGGTTCGGGGATTACTGAAGCATCAGCGTCGTTCCCGATGACGTCGCGAGCGCGCATTCGTAGACCAAAGCGGCCACGGCGACGTCCTGGAGCGCGGTGCCCGTGCTATCGAACACGACCACCTCGTCCTCACGCGTGCGGCCGGGTCGGACTCCGGCCACTACCTCCCCGAGCTGGGCGCGAACGTGATCCAGGCTGACCGAGCCCGCCGACAGTGCGTGATGTAGATCGCCGATAGTGGCGCACTGCGCGGTCACATCCGTGATCACGACCGCCCGCGCCATGAGCGCGGGATGGATCTCCTGCTTGTGTTCGCTGTCGGCGCCCACGGCCGCAACCAATGCGCCGGCGCGGACGGCATCCGGACCCAACACCGGTTCGGTCGACGGGGTACACGTGACGATGATGTCGCTCAGCCGGGCGGCCGCGCACAGATCGTCGGTGGGCGTGACCGCGCGTGAGATGACCGACGACAGGTCGGCGGCGCACGTACGAGCCCGTTCGGAATCGACGTCCCACACGAACGCCGACTCGATGTCGCGGACCCGCGCCAGCGCCCGGAGCGACACCCGCCCCTGATTGCCGCACCCGGCGATGGTGACGACGGACCGTACGGGCCGCGACAGGTACCGTGCCGCCACCGCCGTGGCGGCGCCGGTTCGGAGGATCGTGATCTCAATCGAATCGATCAACGCGAGCAGTCGCCCGTCAGCCGCGTCGAACAACGCAATCACGCCTTGAATCGTCGGCAGTCCGCGGGTACGATTCCCGGGAAAGTTCGCGTTCAGCTTCGCGGCGAAGTATGGCCGGTGGCCACCCATCGCCGCCGCCTTGACATGAAACCCGCCACCTTCGACGTGCATCCCAAGGATGCCCGGCTCGCCAATCTCCCCACGCCCGTGACGGCGAAAGGCCTCTTCCACGGCGTGAATGCAGTCGTCCAGTGTGAGGATGTTGACGACGTTCTGGCGCGTCAGCACCAACGTGCCTCCTGTCACCCTCCACCTCCCTCGTGCAGCAGTAGGCCCACCGCGGCCGCGCCCGCAATCAACCACAATTCCGGCACCTTGAACCGGACGAGGGCCACCAGGGCGGCGACCCCGATACCAACGGTCCAGGGGTCGATCCAGGCACGCCGCGCGAGGACGATCGCGGCGCCGGCGATAGCGCCGCTCGCGGCAGCCGTCACACCCGCCACGAACGCGGCCATCCCCGGCTGCGCGGCGAAACGCCGGAAGTGTGGTGCGAGTGCCACAACGAATAAGTAGGTCGGGAGAAACACACCCGCCGCCGCGGCTGCCAACCCGGCCGTACCGCGCAACAGGTAGCCGATGAAGGCAACGGTGATGACGACCGGTCCGGGGGTGAGCATGGCGACTGCGACCGCATCCAGGAACTGCCGATCGGTCAGCCAGTGCCGCTCCTGAACCGCGCCGCCATAGAGAAACGGCACGATGGCGAGGCCGCTGCCGAAGACCAGCGCTCCGGCCTTCACGAAGAACCAGAAAATGTGCGGCAGCGCGACCTCGACGCCGGCCGACGGCAGCGACGCCGGCGCCGTCACCAGCGGCAGGCAGGTGAGCGTTGCGACGCTGCTTCCGTGAGCACGGACCGCCGCCACCGCCCCACCCGCGAGGAACAGCCACACCGCCTCCCGCTCCAACACGACCGTGACGATGCCGACCGTGGAGGCGATGAGCCACAGAAGCGGGTCGCGTGCAAGGGAGAGCCGCCACAACTTCCACGCGGCACGCGCGACAATCGCAATGACTGCCGCGCCGACGCCGTAGAACAGGGCCGTCATCAACGGCAACCCGTCAAAGGCGACATAGAGCGCCGACAGCGCCCACACCATCAGCAAGGAGGGCAGCACGAATGCGCACCCCGTCGCGAGGGCGCCCGCCCAGCCGCGCGACAGATAACCGATGTACATGGCGAGCTGCGCGGCGAGCGGTCCGGGCGCGATCTGGGCGAGCGCGAGGCCTTCGCTGAAATCAGCGGGCGTGATCCAGTGGCGGGTGTCGACGAGATCGCGCTGCAT
>JAIVJE010000367.1 GCA_020200195.1 Acidobacteriota bacterium
GTTGAGAAGCGAGTAAGGCTGGCCCAGGACCAAGAACCAAGGACCAAGGAATCACAAGCGACACCATGCTAATTACTGACCATCTCCGTGATCATCGGGGCGGTTCGTTCCCGGAACACGTCCGCCATGCCGTTCGCCCGAGCGAACCGCGCGTCCTCATCGCCGATGACCAGTCGGATGTCCTCGAGGCGCTGCGGCTCCTGCTGAAAGCCGAGGGCTTCCAGCTCGAGACGGCGTCGTCGCCCGCCGGAGTGCTGGCGGCGACGGAGGCGCGTGAGTTCGACGTCGCCCTGATCGACCTCAACTACGCACGAGACACGACGTCGGGCGAAGAAGGACTGAATCTGCTCTCGCGCATCCAGGCGGTGGACCCCACGCTGCCCGTCGTGGTCATGACCGCGTGGGGCAGCGTCGAGGTCGCGGTGGAAGCGATGCGGCGGGGCGCCCGGGATTTCATCCAGAAGCCCTGGGACAACGCGCGGCTGCTTGCGATCATCCGCACGCAAATCGAGCTGAGCCAGGCGTTGCGCAAGGGCCAACGGCTCGAGGCCGAGAACTCGCTGCTCCGCGGCGAGGGCATGCCCAAGCTGATCGCCGAATCGTCCTCGATGCAGACGGTCCTGCAGGTCATCGCACGCGTGGGGCCGTCGGACGCCAACGTGCTCGTGTCCGGCGAAAACGGCACCGGCAAGGGCGTCGTCGCCCGCGCGCTGCACGCGGTATCGAGCCGTGCGTCGCGGCCGATGGTCATCGTGAACTCCGGCGGAGTGTCCGAAGGCGTCTTCGAGAGCGAGCTCTTTGGACACGTGCGCGGCGCGTTCACCGACGCGAAGACCGACCGCGTCGGGCGATTCGAGCTCGCCGATCAGGGAACCCTGTTTCTCGACGAGATCGCCAACGTGCCCCTGAGTCAGCAGGCAAAGCTCCTCCGCGTGATCGAAACAGGCGAGTTCGAGCGGCTGGGATCGTCGCGCACGCGCCGTGTGGACGTGCGGATCATCTCCGCGACCAACGCCGATCTCGGGGAGGAAGTCGCCGGCGCCCGCTTCCGTCAGGACCTGCTGTTCCGGCTGAACACGATCGAAATCCGTTTGCCATCCCTCCGGGATCGCCGGGAGGACCTCCCGCTGCTGGCGCAGCACTTCCTCCGCCAGCACGCGCAGCGGTATCGAAAGCGCGTGACCGGGTTCGAAAGTGGCGCCCTGCAGATGCTGCTCGAGCATCCCTGGCCAGGTAACGTCCGCGAGCTTGACCACGCGACCGAGCGCGCGGTGCTGATGACCCAGGGGCCTCTGATCAAAGCCGCGGATCTGGGGCTCCGTACGGGCCGTGACAGCGGGGGCCGGCTGGAAGACATGAGCCTGGAAGAAGTCGAATGTTTCCTGATCAAGAAGGCCATGACCCGCTTCGACGGGAACGTCAGCCAGGCGGCGAAGGCACTCGGCTTGAGCCGCAGCGCGTTGTACCGCCGGCTTCAAAGATACGGGCTTTAACAAGGCAACAGGGAAAAGGCAAAAGGGAACGAGGAAAAGGGACGCAGAAGAAGGCGAAGGTACAATGAAAGATTGATGGGTTCCGCCCACGCCCGCGAGCCGCGGTTGAGCCACGACCGCCGAATTCTCCTGATGGCGCTGGCATCCGCACTGCCGGGCGCCTCGATCTCGCTCATCTTTCTCTGGACCGGCGACTACACGCCGAAGGTTCAGTGGACGCTCACCGTTCTCATCATCACATTCTGCCTTGGGTTCGCGTTCGCGCTGCGCGAGCGCGTCGTCCTGCCGTTGCAGACCTTGTCGAATCTGCTGGCGGCACTCGGCGAGGGTGACTTTTCCATTCGCGCGCGGGGCGCGCGGGGAGGCGACCCGCTTGGCGAGGTCATGGTGGAAGTGAACGCGCTCGTCGAGACGCTGCGTCACCAGCGGCTGGATGCGTTGGAAGCCACCACACTGCTCAGGAAAGTGATGGCGGAGATCGATGTCGCGGTCTTCACGTTCGATGAAGAGCACGAGCTGAAGTTCGTCAACCGGGCGGGGGCGCGGCTGCTCAGCCAGCGGGCCGAGCGGCTCCTCGGCCGCCACGCCGTCGAATTGGACCTGGCGGATTGTCTGAGCGGCGAGGCGCCGCGTGTGATCAATACCGCCTTCCCCGGGGGTGTCGGACGATGGGAGGTGCGACGCAGCCAATTCCGCCAGGGAGGCCGGCCTCACGAGCTGCTCGTGCTGTCGGATCTCAGCCAGCCGCTGCGTGAAGAAGAGCGTCAGGCCTGGCAGCGGTTGATCCGCGTCATCGGCCACGAGATGAACAACTCGCTCGCGCCGATCAAGTCGATTGCGGGCAGTCTCTCCACCATCCTCGAACGCGAGCCCCCACCCTCCGATTGGCGCGACGACGTGCAGCGAGGCCTTGGGGTGATCGCATCACGCTCCGAGTCGCTGAGCCGCTTCATGAGCGCGTATGCACGGCTCGCGAAGCTTCCGCCGCCGAAGCTCACGCCACTGGACGTCCACGCGGTCGTCGATCGCGTTGTGACGCTTGAAAAGGCCCACCACATCTCTGTGGCTCCAGGGCCGCGGTTCTCCGTCCAGGGGGACGGCGATCAACTCGAGCAATTGCTCATCAATCTGATTCGGAATGCGGTGGACGCCGTTCGTGAAACAGGAGGCGGCGTGCAGGTCGGCTGGCAGCGGCTGCCGGGCTCGGAGCCGCCCACTATGGAGCTGTGGGTCGAGGACGAGGGACCGGGGCTGTCCAATACAGGGAATCTGTTCGTACCGTTCTTCACCACCAAGCCCGGCGGCTCGGGCATCGGGCTCGTCCTGAGCCGTCAGATCGCCGAAGCGCACGGCGGCAGCCTCGTCCTCGAGAATCGGGAGGATCGCTCAGGCTGCCGTGCGAGCCTCCGGCTGCCGCTTCACGCGGTCGCGCAAGTCAGGGTGGAAGGATTGGCGCCCGCGTGAACGCGGCAGGCGAGGGATCATGTCGAATCTGAACGATCCGGTGCTGCCTGGTCGCGGCGCGACGGACTACGAGCGCTACCTGCGCACCGACGAGCTGCTTGCGCTCCAGAAGACGCCAGGCGAAGTCGTCCATCGCGACGAGCACCTGTTCCAGGCCGTGCATCAGTCGTCCGAGATTTGGCTCAAGCTGGCCTGCACCGAACTGGACGATGCGACCGAACTCGTTCGCCAGCACAGAGTGTCGGCAGCGACCCGCCTGCTACGCCGCTCGAATGAGGCGATGGCGCTCATCACCAGCCATCTGCACATGCTCGAGCACATGTCGCCGTTGGACTATGCGGAAGTCCGGACCGCACTCGGCCATGGAGCCGGCTTCGACTCGCCCGGGTTCCGCCGCGTGCACAAATCGTCGCCGCTTCTCGGGGAGGCGTTCAATGCCCTCCTGGCAGGGCGTGGGGTCGAGTTGCTCGACGTATACGAACGCGGCTACGAGCTCGACGACCTCTATCAGCTAGCCGAGCAGATGATCACGTGGGACGAGCGCTGCATCCTCTGGCGATTTCATCACCTCAAGGTGGTCGAGCGCATCATCGGCGGGAATGTCATCGGGACGCAGGGGACGCCGGTGGAGGTCCTCGGTAAGCGGATCGACGTCAGGTTCTTTCCGGAGTTGTGGCTGGTCCGAGACGAGATCACGCGAAGATCGAAGCTGGGAGCGGACGGGCACGGAACCGAGTAACCTGGCGACAGAACGTCAGGCGACCGCGCGGCTGGACAAGTGCAACCGCTTGATGGTTGATGAAGCCCGTACGAAGCAAGGGCCGGGCGCTGTGCCCGGCCCCCTTGCTGTATCGATGACCACTTACGGGTCAGGAGCTCACCGATCGTACCGGTGGTCGCAGCTTGGACAGATGGCTGCGGCTTCCAGCGTCCAGAACACGTGGGTTACAGTCTTGGACCCGTCACCGTGGAACTTTTCATAAGTCGAGCTGCGGCCATTCCGCGACTGGCTCACCAGTTGGCCCCAGCTGTTTGGGTTATCGTCAACGTCTGAACCCGATGCCTGCAGCGGCGCGCTGGCGGCTACCGTCGTCGTGCTGTCGGTGGTATGCCCGTAAATAATGTTCAACTGGTCGAAGTCGTGCTTGTTCGGCGCCGTGCTCAGCGTGCTGCCCGCATTCGCACCGGTGTTGGAGAAGTAGTCCATGCAGGTGTCCCATCACGTGCAGCTGCTCGTTGGGATTGTTGTACGTCGACAGGTTGAAGTAGGCGTCATTCACCTTGGCTGACCCCTGTGTAATGTGCTCACCGTCAACGATGGAGATCGACGCCAGCCCGAGCCAGCCATTGAAGCCATAGTTGCCGTTACAGACCTGAGTCGTTCCGGCCACCATCGAGCAGCGCTTGTTCCTGGATTGTCCAGCAACCAGCGAAGTCATCAGCGGGGTTGTTGTGTTGAACCGGCCTGGGGAATTCCAGTCCTGCGACGTTTGTGAGAGGTGACCGCTCCAGGCAGCTGTGGTGAGGTTATTACCCAGCTTCAGGGTGAACGGATTGCTCGTCCGCGCCCAGTGGTACCCACCCCACGAGTGACTCGCGGACAGCGACACGGCAAAAACAGCAACAACAAGGACTCCGCTGGCGAGCGCACGGCGGTAAGGCAGTTTGGTCATAGAAATAGTCCCCTGGGGCTGGGTTCGTTCATTCGTATTCGCGGACGAAACGTCCGCCGTTTGGGTTGAGTTGCCGCTTTTGGACGGCCCGTATATTGTGGGGCAAGCCTGAGCCCAAGACAACAAAAATCCGAGAACCCCGGTGCACGATTCTGCTCGCGAAGTCCCTTACGAGCAACGGCTTCCGGGTAATCGCTTCTCGGTGGCTGTGCGGTTCCGCCACAGCGTCGTTTGGTATCGTTGGCCGCCATGATGACCCGGTTGTTCGAAGGAGTCGTGCGCTGGGACGCAATGGTGCTCGCGGCGGCAGCTACGCTCCTCGTGGCGTATGTCGGGGCACGGCTCGCGCGGCGTCTCGCCGCATCCGGCCTCCGGGCCGTCGTCCGCGGGACCCTCACCCCGTCCAGCCCGCTCTTCCGCGCGCCGCTGCGGCTGGTGGCATCGGGGGTGTTTCTGCTGCTCGTCGGCCTGTTGCTCTTCCCCGCCTTCCAGCTCGCCGGTCTGCGACCGCGAACCGGAATTCCGCTCCGCACCCTGGCGGCCTGGACGTTCGCCTCGGGCCTGCGCATCGTGCTGATCGTCCTCGTCGCCTATGCGCTGATTCGTGTGACCGCGCTTCTCGTCCGGCGTTTCGAGCATGACGTCAGTGCAGGCACGGGTCGTGACGCAGTAGAGCGGGGCAAACGCGCGCGCACGCTGGGCGGCGTGATCAACAAGGTCGCCCAGGCCGTCATCATCACGATCGCGGCCTTGATGATTCTGCGAGAGTTTCAGTTGGACATCGCGCCCGTGCTGACGGGGGCGGGGATCCTGGGACTCGCGGTCGGCTTCGGCGCGCAGACACTGGTGCGGGACATCATCAGCGGGTTCTTCCTGATCCTGGAGGATCAGGTGCGCGAGGGAGACGCAGTTGCCATCAACGGGATCGCGGGTACCGTCGAGTCGCTCAATCTCCGGACGATCGTCCTGCGCGACATCGAAGGCACGGTCCACATCTTTCCGAACGGCGCCATTACGACGCTTGCCAACCGGAGCAAGGACTTTGCCTACTACGTCATCGACGTCGCAATCGCTTATCGCGAAGATCCTGATCGCGTGGCGGAGGTACTGCGTACTGCGGCGGAGGAGCTGCAGTCCGATCCGCGGTTCGGTCCCTTCATCCTCGAGCCGCTCGAGGTGCTCGGCGTGGACTCCTTCACGGACTGGGCCGTGACGATGAAGATCCGCCTCAAGACCGTGCCGCTGAAGCAATGGGAGGTCGGCCGCGAGCTGCGGCGCCGGATCAGGAAGGCATTCGACGAACACGGCATCGACGTGCCCTACCCGGCACGACCGCCCGCTGGCGAGACGACCACAAGACCGATCAGTAGCCCTCGGGAGACGCCCGCGTTTCCCTCTGCCCCTTCGACTCCTGAACAATCTTGACCCCGGCGCTGGCGCCGACGCGCGTGGCTCCGGCTGCGACCATCGTTTTCAGGCCCTCGAGGTCGCGAACGCCGCCGGCCGCCTTGATACCCATGTCGGAGCCGACCACCCGGCGCATGAGCGCGACGTCGGAGGCCGTCGCCCCGCCCGCCGCAAAGCCCGTAGACGTCTTTACGAAATCGGCGCCTGCGGCCTTGGCCAGCGCACACGCCGTCACCTTTTCATCATCGGTGAGCAGCGCGGCTTCGATAATGACCTTGCTCGCGGCGCCGCACTGCCGGCACGGCTCGACCACAGCCTCGATGTCGCGCTCGACAGTCCGCAGGTCTCCGGATTTCAAGGCACCGATGTTGATCACCATGTCGATCTCGACGGCGCCGTCGAAGATCGCGCGGCGGGTCTCGTAGTTTTTCACGTCGGGTGTCGTCGCTCCGAGGGGAAAGCCCACGACCGAGCAGACACCAACCCCGCTGCCGCGAAGCAGGGAGGCCGCCAACGCCACCCAGGCGGGGTTGACGCACACGGTCGCGAAATGGAACTCGGCGGCCTCACGGCACAGCTTCTCGATGTCCGCCCGCGATGCGTCCGGCTTGAGCAGCGTGTGATCGATCATCCCTGACACGCCGCCGGGAGCGCCGCCGGTTGCGTGTAGCCCGATCCGCGACGCTCCCGCATCGAGGACGCCCCTCAGGCGATCGGGACAGCACTCGAAGAGAACGGAGTGGCAGGCGCACTGGGACGAACTCCCGGCGTGCCGCGACTGCGCGGCGATCACTTCCTCAGTGATCATGTCGACGAGACGCTGCAAATCCTGCGGGTTCAACATAACAGTCTGCGGGCTTAATCGGGTCGCGCCGCACCGCCGGCGTGTTCAATCGCGTGCGAACGTATCCTCGAGACGCCGGATCTTCAGGAGCCGGCGGATGTACCGAGCTTCCCGCATCGGTGTCGCGATCCACGCCTCGACGATTCTGATGGCGGCGGCATCCGGTAGCAGCGTCGAGCCGAGCGTCAGGACGTTGGCGCCGTTGTGCTCCCGCGAATACCTCGCGAGCGTTTCATCCGTACACATCGCCGCCCGGATTCCGCGGATTTTGTTGGCCGCGATCGCCGATCCAATTCCTGACCCGTCGATGACGATGCCTGCGTCAGCTTCACCGCGCACGACTGCCCGAGCCACCGCGGCAGCGACGTCCGGGTAATCGACGGGGTCCGAGGTCCCCGTGCCCAGGTCCTGCACCGCGACTGCCAGACCCCGCAGGTGCTCCGTCAGCGCCCGTTTCATCACGACGCCGTTGTGATCGCTTCCAATGGCCACTCGCCGGATGTCCGCCACCGGGGCGAGGTCCGCTGGCAGCGATGCATCGAACGATCCAGCGGGGACAACAGTGACGCGCCGGCTGGCGAGCGTGTCCTTCGCAAGCGGTGTCACATGGCCGCCCTTCGCCAGTTCCACCGTCGCACCGACGTCAATCGTCCTCGCGTCGGCCTCCGTGATGATGTCGAAGCGCTTCATGCGATCGAGATCGGCGTACGCGGAGCCTGGACCGGCATCACTCTAAATCTCATTGGCCGTCCAGGACTGCGATATGCGCGAGGTTGCGATACTTTTCCGCATAATCCAGCCCGTATCCGACGACGAACCTGTCCTCGATGGTGAAGCCGACGTACTCCACTGCCACGTCGACCAACCGCCGGGAAGGCTTGCTCAGCAGGCACGCTGTACGGAGGGTCTTCGGCGCGCGTGCACGCAGAATGTCCTGCAAGTATGTCAGCGTCAGCCCCGTGTCGACGATGTCCTCGACGATGATGACATTGCGTCCCTCGAGCCCGGTATCGAGGTCTTTGAGCATTCGGACCTCTCCGGAGGAGCGAGTGCTGTGTGCATAACTCGAAACGGCGATGAAATCGAGCGTGACGCGTGTCCCCGTCATGGCCCTGATCAGGTCGGCCATGAACATGAACCCGCCCTTCAAGACGCACACCAGATGGATTTCCTCACCCGGGGGGTAGTCGCGTTCGATCGCCGCCGCCAGCTCGCGAATGCGTGACTGTATTTGCTCGGATTCCAGCAATACTTCCATCAGGGTCGCTTCCCCACTGCCTGCCGAACCATCGCCGCCATGGCGTGGGCCTCGGCGATCACCGCCGCACGATCGAGCACTGCCACCTTGCGATCGCGCATCAGCACCCGCCCGTTGACCATCGTCATCTGAACGTCGTCGCCGCGCGTCACATACACGAGGTGCGAGAGCGGATCGTACATTGGAGTCTGACGCGCCGTTGCCATCGACACCGTGATGACGTCCGCGCGCTTCCCGGGCTCCAGCGAACCAATCTCCCGTTCGAGGCCCAGGGCCCGGGCGCCGTTGATCGTTGCCAGTTCGAGCGCGGCGCGCGCAGGCATCGCCCGCGGATCGCCGCTCGCATGTTTCTGAAGCAGCGCCGTCTGCCGCATCGCCTCGAACATATCCAGATCGTTATTGCTGGCTGCGCCGTCGGTTCCAAGCCCGACGACCACGCCAGCGCGCTGCATCGCGAGAACCGGCGCGGTACCGCTCGAGAGTTTCATGTTGCTCTCGGGATTGTGCGAGACGGAGACGTGCCGGCGCGCCAGCATCCGGATCTCGGCCGGCGTCACCCAGACGCCGTGCGCCGCCAGCGTACGCGGCCCCCAGAACCCAATCGACTCGAGGTATTGCGCAGGAGTGGTTTTGTGACGCTGCCGTGCCGTCTGCACCTCGTCGCGGGTTTCGGCGAGGTGAATCATCACCGGCGCATGATGACGATCGGCCACGGCGCGCACCGCCTTCAGCGTCGCCATATCGAGCGTGTACATCGCGTGCGGCGCGAGCGCCGGGAGGATCAGTTCGTCACCGGACCATTGGCGAATGAACCGCTCAGCCCGGGCGATGGCCTCGGCCGGCGTTTTGGCGTCGGCAACCGGAAACTGGATGATCGTCTGACCCAGGACGCCCCGCAGGCCCGCTGCTTTCGTGACAGTCGCGATTTCCTCCTCGAAGTAATACATATCCGCGTACGAGGTGGTGCCGGATTCAATCATCTCGAGCGCGGCCAGCCGCGTGCCGGCCCGGACAAACTCCGGCGTCACGGTCTTCGCCTCGGCAGGAAAGATGTACTTCTGCAGCCACTCCATCAGCGCGAGGTCGTCGGCCAGCCCGCGATACAACACCATCGGGGCGTGAGTGTGCGTATTGATCAGTCCCGGCATCACGACCTGGCCGGCTACGTTGATCGTCTCACTGCCCTCGTACGCGGCTGCGATTGCCTCCGGCGTATCGACAGCGACAATATCGCGGCCCGCGATCGCGACCGCGCCAGGGTTGAGCACCCGGCCCTCCGCGTCCATGGTCACCACAACGCCACCGGTGAGGATTATGGACGCCGGACGGCGCGGCGGTTGCGTCGGGATCAGAGAGACTGCGGCAATCAGAAAGGCTGCGACGGGCAGGCGCATGAACGACCGATGTTATCACCGCCGAAATACCTTACTGTATAGTGATCGCGTGGCCGTCCACATCGTCGAGCATCCGCTCGTACACGACGCGCTTGCGACGCTGCGTGACGCAGCGACGCCGCCCGAACTGTTCCGGAGGATGGCCGTCCGCATCAGCCTGCTGCTCGCCGCCGAAGCGACTCGTGATGTTCCGAGCAAGGCCGTACGTGTCAGCACCGACGGCGCGCGTCGGTCATATCGGGCTCCAGCGCGACGAGCTGACTGCTGTCGCGTCGCAGTACTACTCCAAGCTACCTGCGGATCTGCGCGGCAGCTTCGTGCTGATGATTGACCCGATGCTGGCCACCGGAGGCAGTGCGGTCGCTGCGCTCGACCTGCTCAAGCATGCCGGCGCCAGAGACGTGCGGATGATCTGCATCGTGGCGGCCCCTGAGGGCGTGGCGCTGGTCGAACAGCACCATCCCGACGTACGCATCTTTACTCCCGCGGTCGATGTCGGACTCAACACTCACAAGTTCATCGTTCCGGGTTTGGGCGATTTCGGCGATCGGCTCTACGGCACCACCTGAAGTTTTCGACGACGAAGGCCGAACGACATGACCACGAAACATCACAAGGTGAGCCACGGCGAGGCGCCGGTGGAGCGACGCGGCGGTCGGCGACGCACGCCCGACGACAAATGGCGCACGGGGCTGACGTGCATCGAGCCGAACAAGATCCTCGTGCGCGGCTATCCGCTCGACGAGATCATGGGACGGCTCACGTTCGGCGAGGCGATCTACCTGCTGCTGGTCGGTGAGGTGCCGTCCCCCGCTATCGGGCGGCTGATGGAGGCGATGCTCGTCTCGTTCATCGATCACGGCGCGACGCCACCATCCACGCTGGCCGCCCGCAACACGGCGACGACGGGAGCGGCGCTACGCGCGTGCGTCGCCGCGGGCGTGCTCGGTTTCGGAAAGTATCATGGTGGCGACATCGAGAGCTGTATGCAGTTTCTCGATCTTGGTCTGGAGATGGTGCGCAAGGGCATCACCTACCGCGACGCTGCCGGCCGGATCGTGCAGCAATGTCTGGACTCTGGCGACATCCCTCCTGGATTCGGCCACCGTTTTCACACGCGCGATCCGCGCGCGGCCCGGTTGTTTCAGATGGCGCTCGAGCTGGAGGTCGAGGCCGAGCTGGCTGTTCCGCTCGGACCTTCCGCGACCGGCCCCGCCGTCAGCCGGAAGCCGGATCATCGCGTTTGGCGACAGCCTGGTGGAGGGCCGCGGCGCGACTCCCGGCCGGGATTTCGTGTCAGTGCTCTCCAAACGCATTGGAATGCCGATCGTCAACGCGGGCAGGAGCGGGGATACGACCAGGTCGGCGCTCGAGCGGCTCAATCAGGACGTGCTGCGTCGGAATCCCCGCATCGTCATCGTGCTGCTCGGCGGCAACGACTTTCTCAGACGAATTCCGAGGGAGGAGACGTTCAAGAACCTGACGAGCATCGTTGAGCGTATTCGAGGGCGTGGTGCCGCGGTCGTGATCGTCGGGGTCAGCAACGGGTTCTTTACCGACACCCACCGGCAGGACTACGAGCACGTGGCGCGCCAGGCGTCGGCGGGCCTCGTGCCGGACATTCTCGATGGGATCATCGGGCACGGAGATCGGATGGCGGACTCGATCCATCCAAATGACCGGGGCTACGAGATGATTGCCGACCGTCTCGAACCAGTTCTCCGCGATCTGGTCCGACCGGAGTGACCACCGGCAACGCTGTTGCGTGGATTTGAGATGATCGGGCGATGAACTGCGTCAACTGCGGCGCGGCGATGGAGCTGATCGAGTCGCGGCGCTATTTCTTCTGCCGGCATTGCGGCTCGTTCCATTTCCCTGAACCCATCAGCGCGGAAGGCATCCGGGTCCTCGGTCGTGCCGCGATTCGCCCCCTTGTCCGCTATGCAAAGCCCCGCTGGCGGCCGCGCTTCCTGGACGATACCCATCCGTTCATTTCTGCGCGACCTGCCGGGGATTACTGCTGCCACGCGGCACGTTCGCGCACGTCGTCAA
>JAIVJE010000077.1 GCA_020200195.1 Acidobacteriota bacterium
CGAGGCCCCACACCACCGGCTGTTTCAGGCCCAGCCACCACAACGCGAGCGCAGTGACGACCGCGACGAGTGCACTCGTGAAAATCTGGACGAGCATGAACCGCTCGATCTGGTTGCCGATCTCCTCGACGATCTGCAGCGTAATCTTCTTCTTCGAGAGCGTGGGCGAGATTTTGACGAGCTTTCTGCGGTAGAGGTCGTCGGCGACGAGCAGAAAGTACGTCAGGAACAGGATCATCACAAACTGCCCGACGAGCGTGACCACACCCACTCCTCCCCAGACCAGGTAATTACTCGCCCGGAACGTCTGAACCACCTCAACGGGTGTGACACCACGCGTCGTCGCCTCCGGACCGGCGGCTTCCGCGGCGGTCTTGTCGATTTCCTTCGCCGCTTCCTGCAGTTTGTCCATCGTCCCGGGCTCCTGCTGACGCCCTGACTGCAGGCTCGCCCGCAGCTGCTTCGCGGCTCTCGGCAGTCCGTCGACGATCGCCATGACATCATCGCGCAACGTATACGCTCCGTACCCGCCGAATCCGATCAGCGTCAGCAGCACGAGCCCCGCGCCGATGGCGCGATGGATCCGCCAGTGTTCGAGGCGGTCCACCAGAGGATCCAGTGCGTAGAACATGAGGGCGCTCAGGATGACCGGGATCACCACATCCTGCGCGTACTGGAGGAACAGCACACACGCAATCCCCGCGATCACGGTCAACGCCGCGTTGCGGATATCGACCGGCATCCGGATGACCATCGGAGGGAACTCAGCGTCTCCCTCCGGCATCTGAACGGTGACGACCTGATCCTCAGCCGGATCCGATGGTCGGACGGTCGGTTTGTCTTCCTCGTTCGCTTTCATTAGGTCTCGACGGCCGGAATTGTACCGCAGTACATTGCGTTACTGACGTGTTCGCGCTCATTCCCGCCGATGGAAGTGTCTGAGTTCGACTATGCGCTGCCCACGGCGCTGATCGCGCAGGAGGCGGCACCTCGCGGGGCGTCCCGCCTGCTCGTCCTGCACCGCGCCACCGGCGCTATCGACCATGCGAACGTGAGCGACCTCATCGAGTACCTGCGCCGCGGTGACGTGCTCGCTGTGAACACCACGCGGGTCTTCGCCGCTCGATTGCTCGGCCGTCGTGTTCCGAGCGGCGGCGCAGTCGAGTGTCTGTTGCTTGGCCCCTCGGCCTGCAGCAGCGCGTCGGCGCGCGATCCTGGCACTACGGGTGCACCGCCGGACGCCACGAAGAGCGCTCTGTACTGTGATGCGCTCGTCCATCCGGGACAGAAGCTCAACACCGGGGCGGTCATGCGGTTCGAAGGCGACGCCGGCGTACTCATGGCCGAAGTGCTGCAGCGCCGGTTCCATGGCCGACGCACGATACGGTTATGGGCGGAGTCGGGAGGCGATGTCGATCGGCTCGTGGACGCTCTGGGCCACATCCCGCTCCCGCCTTATATCAGGCGGCCGGATACCGCATCCGATGCGGAGAGATATCAGACGATCTTCGCGGCTGTTCGTGGATCGGTCGCGGCGCCGACGGCTGGCCTGCATTTCACGCCTGAGATGGTGGCCGCCCTCGAGCGTGCAGGTGTTGAGCGGGCCGAGATCGTGCTCCACGTCGGGTACGGCACCTTCAAGCCGGTCCGAACCACTACGGTTGAAGATCACGTCGTCGACTCGGAGCCCTACGACATTCCGGACGCGGCTGCTGCCGCGATCAACCGCGCACGCGCCGAGCGCCGTCGCGTGATTGCGGTCGGAACCACAACGACGCGCGCGTTGGAAGCGGCGGCCCGTACCGGGGGCCCGGTGTCGCCAGGTCCGGGCACCGCGTCGCTGTTCATCTATCCAGGGTTTCAGTTCCAGGTGCTCGGCGGACTGATGACCAACTTCCATTTGCCGCGGTCATCCCTGCTGATGCTCGTTTGCGCGTTCGCCGGGCGCGAGCGGGTGATGGCTGCGTACGAGGAGGCGGTCCGGCGCGGCTATCGCTTCTACAGCTATGGAGATGCGATGCTGATCATTTGAGCTCTCAGCTCTCAGCTGACGGCTGATAGCTGACAGCTGACCGCTTTGCTATAGTCCCCCCGTGCCATTCCCCTATGAGGAGTTCGACCTGTCGGGCGTCCGCACGTACCCGCTGAGCAGCCGCGCGAGCAAAGCGAGCGCGACACATTTTGCGCGGCCGTATCGCCGTGGCGAGGGGATGGACGGATTCCTCGCCTCGCTGCCGAACCTGCTGGCCGCCACGGATTTCACCGCCGTCGTGGCCGCGATGCTGGCCGCGCGCGCCGCGAAGCGAGGCATTCTCTGGGGCCTGGGCGCGCACGTCATCAAAACCGGCCTCTCGCCGATTGTCATCGATTTGATGGAGCGTGGCTTCGTTTCTGCCGTGGCGACCAACGGCGCCGGCATCATTCACGACTTCGAGATCGCGCTCTGCGGCGCCACGTCCGAGGACGTGGACGGTGCGCTGGGACCGGGCCGCTTCGGGATGGCGGACGAAACCGGGCGACTGCTGAACTCCGCGATCACCGACGGCGTGGCCGCCGGCCTCGGCATCGGCCAGGCGGTCGGCCGCCGGCTCCAGGACACGAACCCCCCGCACGCCTCGCTGAGCATTGTCGCGGCGGCTGCGCGTCTGGAGATTCCGGTGACCGTGCATGTCGCGCTGGGAACCGACATCATTCACATGCATCCGGATGCGTCGGGCCCGGCGCTGGGCGAGGGCAGTCTGCGTGACTTCCGGTACTTTGCGGCGCACGTCACGCGCCTCGGCGGCGGCGTGTACTTGAACTGCGGATCGGCCGTCGTGCTCCCGGAGGTGTTCTTGAAGGCCGTCGCGCTCGCGCGCAACCTCGCCGTGTCGCTCGAGGGCCTTACCACGGTCAACCTGGATTTCACCCGCCTCTATCGACCGCAGACCAACGTTGTCACGCGACCTGTCGCCGGGATTGGCAAGGGCTATTCACTCGTCGGACACCATGAGTTGATGATTCCGCTGCTCGCTGCCGCGCTGATCGAAGGTGCCGGGTAAGCTATAATGAGAGGTTCCGGCGGTGTAGCTCAGCTGGTTAGAGCATGCGGCTCATATCCGCAGTGTCCGGGGTTCAAGTCCCTGCACCGCCACCAATAAAAAGGAAAAGGGAAAAGGCACAAGGGAATAGGCACAAGGTTTCCCTTTCCCTTGTCCCTCATCCCTTGCCATGATTCTCCCCGCCCGTGTCCTTCGGACGATTCGGATGCACGGCCTCGTCGCGCCGGGCGGACGTGTGCTCGTCGCGCTGTCTGGCGGGGCGGATTCGGTGACCCTGCTGCACGTCCTGCGGGAGCTCGAAACACCCGGCGGATTTCACGTCGCTGGCGTCGCCCATTACAACCATAAACTCCGGGCCGGCGCCGCCGACCTCGACGAACAGTTCTGCCGCGAACTGGCCGATAAATCGGGTATCCCTTTCGAGGCCGGGCGGGGTGACGTCCGGGCGATGGCGCGCGCCGCGCGCCGGTCGGTGGAAGATGCCGCGCGCACCGCGAGATATCGCTTTCTCGAGGAGGCCGCGGACCGCCTGCGTGCGGACGTCATTGCGGTCGGCCACAGTCTGGATGATCAGGCGGAGAC
This sequence comes from Acidobacteriota bacterium, assembly GCA_020200195.1. Classification (GTDB taxonomy): domain Bacteria; phylum Acidobacteriota; class Vicinamibacteria; order Vicinamibacterales; family 2-12-FULL-66-21; genus JAIVJE01. Next base: position 3,624 of record JAIVJE010000077.1, read on the forward strand.
ATTTCTGTTGCGGCTCATGCGAGGCGCCGGGCCCCGGGGCCTGGCAGGGATCCGTCCTCGCGCCGGCCGGGTCGTGCGGCCGCTGCTCGACGTTCGGCGTGCCGAGATCCGCGCCTATGCCGCCGAACACCGGCTTGCATTCCGGGACGATGCGACCAATGACGATCGCAACGTGCCGCGCAACCGCGTCCGACATGGCCTGATGCCGTATCTGGAACGGGAATTTTCGCCGGGTATCGTCGAGGTCCTCGCGCGCGAGGCGGCGATCGCCCGGGAAGATGAAGATCGATTGCAGCGCGAAGCAATCGATTTGGCCGCCTCGATCGTCTTAACCAGTAACAGCGTCGACAACCCGCGCATCGAAGTTGATGTGGTGGCGCTAAGGTCATTGCATCCGGCGCTGGCGTCGCGCGTCGCGCGGGAAGCACTCTCCAGGCTCGCGCGCGGGCGCTTTATCGGTGCCGAACACATCGCGCGCTTTCTCGAGCTGGCGGCCGGCACCGGTGACGCGTCGGTGAGCATGCCGGGGCAGGAAGTGGCGCGGCACGGCGATCGAATCGTGCTCAAGAGGCCTCGGGGCCCGGCATTTGCGAACTTCTTCCAGGTTCCGCTGTCTATCCCTGGAGAGGTCACGCTGAGTGCTCAGGGGTGGGCGGTCTCGGCAGCCTGGAACGGCCCGCCGGGCTCCGCGGACGCCGGGATGGTCCAGCCGCGATCGCCGTTGAGTGTGCCAGTGCAGGCGGCCGCGCTGCCGCTGGCCGTCCGATCACGGCGGCGGGGGGACCGCTTTCGGCCGGCAGGGCTGGGCGGACACGCCAAGAAGCTTCAGGATTTCCTCGTCGACCGGAAAGTCGCGCGGGAACTGCGCGATGCCCTGCCCCTGGTAGTGGATCGCGATGACAGAATTGTCTGGGTCGTCGGCGAAGCCGTAGGCGAGGATTTTCGAGTCACGGAGCCCGCGCAAGCCGTGATATTCTTGAAAGCAAGGCGGTTAGGAGGCGTAGGTTGAACTCGACCCTCAAGAGCTTACTGTTCTGGATGGTCCTCGTCGTCGTCGGGGTCCTGATCTGGAATTTCTCCACGCAGTTGAAGGGCAGTCCCGCGCCGATGTCCTTCACGGCCTTCCTCAATCACGTCCAGAACGGCGAAGTGCTGGACGTGGTGATCACCGGCCAGAAGATCACCGGCACGTTGACGAGCACGACCGGCAATGGCAACCAGCAGTTCCGGACGTACGCTCCCGCTCAGTACGAGCGGCTTGGCAACATCCTGACCGAAAAGGGAGTCAAGGTCGAAGCCGAGCCCGAGACCACCAGCATGTGGGCCACGCTGCTGTACTCGTGGGCGCCGATCCTGCTGATGATCGGGTTCTGGATCTTCATCATGCGGCAGATGCAGAGTGGAGGGAACAAAGCCCTCTCGTTCGGCAAGAGTCGCGCGAAGCTCTCGTCCAGCTCGCAGAAGAAAGTGACGTTCAAGGACGTCTCCGGCGTGGACGAGGCGAAAGAAGAGTTGCAGGAGATCATCGAGTTCCTGAAGGAACCGCAGAAATACCAGAAGCTCGGCGGGCGCATCCCCAAGGGCGTGCTGCTCATGGGCTCGCCGGGTACCGGCAAGACGCTCCTGGCCCGCGCCGTAGCCGGCGAGGCCAACGTTCCGTTCTTCTCCATCAGCGGATCGGACTTCGTCGAGATGTTCGTCGGCGTGGGCGCCTCGCGCGTCCGCGATCTGTTCGAGCAGGGCAAGAAAAACGCGCCGTGCATCGTCTTCATCGACGAGATTGACGCGGTAGGCCGCCATCGTGGCGCCGGCCTTGGCGGCGGACACGACGAGCGCGAGCAGACGCTGAACCAGTTGCTCGTCGAGATGGACGGCTTCGAGTCCAACGAAGGCGTGATCCTGGTTGCTGCCACCAATCGACCCGACGTCCTCGATCCCGCACTTCTGCGACCTGGCCGGTTCGACCGCCGCATCGTCGTCAACCGCCCTGACGTCAAGGGC
>JAIVJE010000078.1 GCA_020200195.1 Acidobacteriota bacterium
GTCGCGAGGCGATCAGTGAATGGGGTCCGGCGTGGGAAGACCCGGCGGTGCTCCTGGTGTGGATGATGTTCTCCGGCCTGGTGGTCGGCGCCGTCGCCCGGGGCGGCCGGCCGCTGAACCCGGCGACACTGATCATTCCGGCGATGTGGGGGCTCGCCGCGTTGCGCGTGAGTCGGCTCGATGCCTTCTTCGCACTGTCGGTCGTGGGGTTGCTTGGTCCTCACCTGGTATGGCTGTTCGAGTCACGCAGAGCTGCGCGGCCGTCACCCGTCTCCATGCAGCTGCGGGCGCTCGCGATCGGCATCGTGTTGGCGGCTGTTCTGATGATTCCGCCGGCGCGTCGGGCGTTCGTCTGCGTGGATGTGCACGCGCCGTGGTGGCCGGAACCGGAAGCCATCGCATTCGTCCAGCAGCGCGGGCTCTCGGGTCGGATCGTCACGTTCTTTCGCTGGGGAGAGTACGCCATCTGGCATCTGCCGAAGTCGCTCAAAGTCTCGATGGACGGTCGGCGTGAAACCGTCTACAGCGAGGCGACGATCAGCGGCCACCTCCGCCTCTACGAAGGCCACCGGGACGGCCTCGCGTACCTCGACAGAATCCAAGGCGATTACGTGTGGCTGCCGCGTCAACTGCCAGTTTCCGCGGTGCTGCGGACACGCGGCTGGATTCCCCTCTACCAGGGTCCGCACTCAGTGCTGCTGGCCAGACGGGATCGCGTAGCGGTAGCGAGCACCGATCTGTCTACGAGCACTCGGAAACCGGAGTGCCGCTGCTTCCCTGGCCCATGATGCACGGTCTCGGGCGGCGTATATCGCCGAAGCGCGATCGGCAGTGGTGAGAGCAGTGACGCCCACGCGCGCGCGCATCCTGTTCGCCGTCTGCGTAATCACTGCGCTTGCGGCGAGCATATTCGAGATTCGTCCAAGCCGTGCACCAACTTCAAGCACGATCCGCACAGCGGCCGGAGACGTCGCGTTGTTCCGGGCGGTGATGGCCCGCGTCCGCGCTGGCGAACCGTATCACCTTGCGATGGCCGACGAATTGCGTCCACGCAAGTATCCGACCGCCAGCGTATTCAACTGGCGGACGCCCGCACTCTACTGGGTAACGGGTGTACTGCATCCGGATGCCGTTCGTGTCTTGCTGATGGGTCTCGGCGGGGTGGTGCTGGTGGCCACAGGAATCGCTATGAAGACCCGGTCGGCGCCAGCCCTGGTGGGCGCGCTGTTCGTGCAGGTCGGCGCGGTCGTCTCTGTGATGGTTCCTTCGGCGCCGCTGCTGACCGAGGCCTGGGCCGGAATGCTCCTGGCGCTCTCTATCTGCGCTTACCAGCTGCGCGCGTGGCGTACAGCCGCGTGCATCGGTCTGCTGGCGTTGTTCGTTCGGGAGCTGGCCGCCCCTTACGTCGTTGTCTGTGCGGTGCTGGCAGCCTGGCGGCGGCGCTGGGCCGAGGTCGCGACCTGGTTGGTCGGAGCGCTGCTGTATTTCGCGTATTACTGGTGGCATGTTCAGGAGGTGCGGCAGTTGCAGCAGCCAGGGGACCTGGCGCATGCACAGTCATGGCTCTACGGCGGTGGACTCGGTTTTCTCCTGCGGACGCTCCGCACCAATGCGTGGCTGCTCGTGTCGCCCGGGTGGCTGCCGTCGGCGTCTCTTCTGCTCGCGGCGCTCATCGCCGCGTGCCTGCGGGCCGAGACCGCTTGTCAGCTCCGCGCCGCTGTGCTGGTTTATCTCGCCCTGTTTCTCGTCATCGGCCAACCATTCAACGACTACTGGGGTTTGCTGACGGCTCCGATTTGGGCGCTGGCGACAGCGGAAGGCGTAGAGGCCTTGCGGACGTTGACGGCGGTGGCGAGACGACGTTCCGCTGCAGGACACGAAACCGGTTCTTGACGCCGAGCTCACGGTAGTTGGCTTCGAGGTAACGCTCCAATAACTGTTCTTCGTAAGGCGGGTCCTGATACCACGGGAACCAGAGCGTCAGGTTCGTGCCTGCCACATAGGTATCCCAGAGCACGAACTTGACCTGGCGGGCTTCAAGAGCCTGAATCACCTCCTGGAACTGGTCGCTCGTATTCATCGTGTGCAGCAGAATGCTGTAGCGCGTCGGATTCCTGACGTCCGCGAGGAAGTAGTACATCGGGTAGTAGGGGTACACGAAGACAAAATCTCCACGCGCCGTGTTTCGCTGAAGGAACTCGAGCGCGTCGTCCGCGCGCACCATTCGAACGGTCCCGCGGCGTGTCTCCACGGGGACACGCGGAAGCAAACCGCGGATCATCAGGAGCAAAGCCATCACCGCCGTGCAGGCGACCCAACCGCGCAGCAGGACGATGCCCGGGCGCCAAGGTTGTTTTGCGACGTAAACCGTCACGACAACGAGCAGGATTGGGGACCCGTAGATCAGATGCATGATGTCGGGGCGGTGAAGCTCCGACGCCATCAGTGCGAGTCCGGCGCAGTAATACGACCACGGCAGGACGTTGAGGCCCGGATCCTTCCGCGCGCTCACCGCCTGCCGGACCGCAAACAGTGCCACCAGCACCGGTAGTGTTGCGACGACAACCAGTGGCAGTGCAACCGCAGTCGTTGCGGCAAGTGCCGCCGTGGACGGCAGCAGCGCCCTCCACATGCCGGCCCACGAGGGCAGCGCCCACTCACGAAGCCCATAGGCGTAGGGCAGGACGTTCACGCTGTGGTATCTGGTTGCCGGCCATGTAATCGTCGCGTACACCAGATCCGGAAGCGCTTGATTGAACCAAAAGAAGAGTACGACGGCGGTGCCGACGCATCCAAAGGTCCCCACCAGAGCGACCAGACCGGCGATGGCAGGTTGCCGGCGTCGGCTGAGCAGGCGGTTCAGGAGAGTTGACACGACGAGGGACGTGACCATCAACGCCCCTTTCTGCGGCATGAACGTCGCGCCTATCCCCGCAAGCACACCGGCCGTCGCTCCCGTCGTTTTGTCCAGAGGTTCACGGCGTGCCACGACCGCGAATGCCAGCAGCATCCACATGTTGCTGTCGAAGTGATGGCTCGGACCGGGCCACAGCGGAATCGTGAGGACCGTATAGGCGAGCGCTGGAAATGCCTCGAACGGTCCGCGATACTGCCGGGTGGTTATGTAGTAAATGGCGTAAGCGGATGCGAGGGCCGCAGCCAGGACGGCGAGGCGGGAGGTTATCCAGCTCGTCCCGAATACCGTGAACCACAGCGCTAGGGAATAGAACATCCCCGGACCGATGACCTCGAAAAAATCCCGGTAAGGGAGCGCGCCTTCAGTGACGCGCTGGGCGCCGTAGACGATCGACCCTTCGTCGCCGATGCGCCAGGATGCGCGCAAAAACAGCCCCAGATAGAGGATGATGCCGGCCGCGATCAGGGGCCACGCCGGTACCCGCGCAGTCGGTTTTCGCGCCATTCTGTGGTTCTGCCGAACGCCTGGTTTTAGATACCGGAGGTGTCGATACTATCGGCATCCAGCCAGTTTTTCCTCACGGGGCGCCAGCCGACTCGTGTACTTCCCACAAGTTTTGTGAAGTTCAGTTGCCTTGTGCCCGCCGACTTTGGGGGGGGCGCTAGACGTATTAAGGCTCCCGTCTGGGTGACTTTCTAGAAAGGGCCGGTATTCCGGCGCGGTTGCTACTGGTCTGGTCCTTGCCTTAACCGTCGCGGATGGCCCCAGTCAAACGTCGTCGTCGGGGCGCGCGAGGCCGTCGGGCGCGGCGTCTCGCCGTGCTCGCCGGCGCCTTGGTGACGGCTGCCGTTTCCGTGGGGCTGATGCTGAAGGCGGTGCCGCCTGTGGGGTCAGCCGCCGCCGTACATCTACCGGACCTGCCACCCGCACCTGCCGTCGCCGCTGACAGGGGAACGTATGCGGAGCGGCTGGCGTTTCCGTACTCGGTCATCGACGGCGGTGCTACCTCGGTTGAAGAATTGAGAGCCGCAATCGACAACGACCCTGTCGTCGCCGAGCACTACGCGGGATTCGACCTGGCCCGCACGCGTGTGGAGCGACTCGATGCCCCCAAACTGGCGCACGTGTCCTACCGCGTAGGCGCTGACGTCTTCTGGACCCGCCGCCCGGTGATCGTTCCGGCGGGAGAGACCGTTCTGACCGACGGTCAACGGATGGCGCGAACGCGCTGTGCCAATCAACTTGCAAGTCAGCCTGGCGCCGTCGCCGATCTCGAGCCCCCGGCGAGCGTCCTCGACACGCCTGTGCTGACACTTCTGCCTCGGACATACGGCCCGTTCGGGATCGCCGTCCCAAAGCTATTGTCGCCGCCGATCCTCGACATAGGCATATTTGGACCTCCGGGCGGACCCGGATTCATCTCCAACGTGCCCGTCGGCGAGTCCGGGCCGTGGATCGGGCCGACATCGACAACAGGTCTGACGCCCGACGCTGGTGACGGCACGCCGCTATGGCCCGAAAACCCGGACCGCCCGATCGGGGATCTGCCGTTGCCGCCGTCGCCGGAGGAATTCCCATTCCCGAATCCGTTCTTCGAACCGCTGCCGCCGTTCAATCCCGAGTTGCCTCCCACGGTGCCAACGGAGCCGCCGCACGTGCCGGAACCAGGGACGCTGCTCCTCACGCTCAGTGGTATCACCGCCTACACGGCGCGGCGTCTCAGAACTCGTCGCCAGCGGTCGGAGTTCGCGCCGATCGTCGATTGACCTTCCCGCCTTCGTCGATACCCTTGAGCTGCTCGACCTTTTGACTCGCCTTCGGCATACTCCTCCTGAGTGCATACGCACGCGTCGGCGAAGAAAGTCAAAGGCGGCGCTCGCGTCGGAAGGGGATCCCAATGAAAAGATTGCTACTGATTTGTGGTTTGCTCGGCGGTCTGCCGCTTGCTGCGGATGCCGCTCCGATTTATACCTGTCCGGGAGGGAACAGCGAGTGCGAAGGGCAGACCTTCGCGCTCTTTGTTACCGCGGCCGCGGGTGGATGGGACGTATCCGTGTCGATCAATACGACCGGATACACGGGCTCGGAAGGCGATCTGGCGAACGGCGTCGAGTTCAAGAACGTCTTTGACACGAATGCCGAGCTCACCGGCATAACGCTGGTGGCGGCACCGGGAGGCACGGGCCTCTGGGAGGAGAGCGTCGACCAGTTGTCTCAGGATTGCGATGGCGCCGACAAGGCGGACCTAGGGTGTGCGATCTGGGGGGCAAACCCGAATGGGGGGTTCAACTTCACGATTGGCGACACTCTAACTTGGACGTTCCATGTCACTACAGCCGCCCCCCTCGGCGACGGCACAGGTCATATCAAATACCGCTACGTGGATACCGAGGGAAAGCAGGTCGCAGGTCTTCTCTCGGCGGATGTTCCGATATGCGTGAACGGCGATTGCGAGCCGTCCGTCATCCCGGAGCCCGGCACGCTGATGCTCCTCGGCTCTGGTCTCATCTTGGGAGCGCGCCGTCTCCGCCAGCGCGTCGGCCGCTAGCGCCTCGGCGGCTACGACGTTCGACAGCAGCTTGCGATTGGCTTTTCTTCGGAAACGGCTGCGTAACAAGGGGTTCTAGGACGGCCTCCCGTTTGAATTAAGTCGCCCCAAGAGTTGAATTGTTCGTGACATACGTTCGCATACATATCGGCTAAGTTA
>JAIVJE010000368.1 GCA_020200195.1 Acidobacteriota bacterium
GCCTACGGTCGCGAGCGCATGACAGCGTACCTCTTTCTCCCGAAGGGCATCGAACCGCCTTATCAGGCTGTAGTCTACTTTCCGGTGTCTGGTGCGCTTCGTGAGCGATCGTTCGAAGACCGTTTGAAACGAGAGATGTCCCCGCAGCAGTACTTGGGGGTTGGCATCAACTTCCTCGTGCAAAGCGGCCGTGCCGTGCTGTTTCCCATCTACAAGTCGACGTACGAGCGAGGAGACGGCCTCCTCTCCGATCGCCCGGATCTCACGAGCGGATACCGCGATCACGTTGTCCAGTGGTCCAAAGATGCGTCGCGCAGCGTCGACTATCTCGAGACGCGCAGCGACATCGCCGCCGGCCGGATCGGGTACTACGGCGTGAGCTGGGGTGCCACCATGGGCGCCATCATTCCCGCTGTCGAGGAACGTCTAAAGGCATTGGTGCTGGTGGTCGGAGGGTTCTGGCAGCAGAAGGCAGCGCCGGAGGTCGAGCAGATCAATTTTGCGCCGCGCGTCAAGGCACCCGTCTTGATGTTGAACGGCCGGCATGACTTCGTGTTCCCCTTGGAAACCTCACAGACGCCGATGTTCACCTTCCTCGGCACTCCGGCCGAGGACAAACGGCACCTGCTGGTCGACAGCGGCCACTCGGTGCCGGCAAGGGCGCTCATCACGCACACGCTGCAGTGGTTCGACCGCTACCTGGGACCTACCGGAAAGTAACCGTACCTGGCACTGCACTTGCTCTCGCCCGCTGCGGGGGGAGCCAGATGGATCGCTACGACGAGAACAAGTACGTGGATACTTCCGACAGTCAGGACGTGCACGATACGCATGAGGTCCACGGCACCGAAGACGTGCACGATACGGACGACGTGCGGGGGACCGATGTGCAGACGGGCGACGATGTCGGCCCCGATGGTAAACCGTCTGGGGGTCCGGGCACATCGCCGGAACAACCCTCCGTACGTCACCAGCGGTCCGGCGGTCGCGGTACAGATCCGAGCGGCACATAACGCCTGCGGTTTAGAATCGCCGCATGCATGTTCTGCTGGCGGCAATTCTCATTCTCGTTCCACAAGCGGCGCACGACGGACCGCCGAAAGAGGTCGGACCGTTTCGCGCAGCTGAACTCGTCGAGCTCACGACGCTCGACCCCACCATCAAGCTGGACATCCGGTACGCCACGCCGAACAACCTCGCCGGCCGCGCGGTCTACCGTGAAGGACGCGCGTTCATGCAGCGGCCCGCGGCTGAGGCGCTCGTCCGCGCGCATCGTGCGCTCGGCGCCGAGGGGTACGGACTCCTGGTGTTCGATGGCTATCGGCCGTGGTCCGTCACGAAGCTTTTCTGGGACGTCACGCCTCCGGATAAACGGGAGTTCGTGGCCGACCCGGCCATAGGCTCAAAGCACAACCGGGGGTGCGCGGTGGACCTCACGCTGTACGACCTGCGCACCGGTCGAGAGGTGGCGATGCCCAGCGCGTATGACGAGATGTCGCCGCGCGCGTCTCCCGATTTCGCCGGTGGAGATCGCGTAGCGCGAGAGCAGCGGGATCGGCTGAGGCGGGCGATGGAGCGTGAGGGCTACGCCGTCGAACCGAATGAATGGTGGCATTTCAACTACAAGGATTGGAAAGAGTACCCGATTCTGAACATCGCGTTTTCGGACATCCGCTAGTGACGCTGCCATGCGTGCGTTCCTCAATCCTGCGGTCAGGCGCGACATCGGCTATCGCGGGCGGTTCCCGGATGAGGCATATCGCGACGTGGACCAGTTCTACTCCGCGCATCCGGAGTTGAGGCCGACACCGCTGGTGATGCTGCCCGGGTTGTCGGCCGCCGCAGGCATCGGGATGCTGTCGGTCAAAGACGAGACGGCGCGCTTCGGCCTCAACGCGTTCAAGATCGTCGGCGTCCGCTACGCAGTGACGCGGCTGGGCACGCAGACCATCCGCCGAGGCGTCGTCTGCGCGACGGCTGGCAATCACGGGCGGGCGGTTGCGCGCGTCGCGCGCGAAGTGGGAGTCGCGTGCACCGTGTTCGTCCCCGCCGCGAACACCTCCGCGACTGCCGGTGCTTCGCCGAGCGCCGACACCCGCGACGCGCGCGTGCAGGCCATGCGCGAGGATGGCGCGCACGTCGTCGACGTTGCCGGCTCGTACGAGGATGCTGTCGCACGCGCGTCCGAGTTCGGCGTCAGCACCGGTGCGACGATTGTGTCCGACACGTCGTGGCCTGGGTACGACCAAATACCGGCGTGGATCATGGCCGGTTACACGCGGCTGTTCGAGGAAGCCGCCCGCCAATGGAGTGCGGTGCCCGACGTCGTGATTGTGCAGGGCGGAGTCGGTGGACTCGTCTGCGCGGCGGCAAACTGGTTCGCCTGGCGGTATGGCCCCAATCGGCCATTCCTCATCGCGTGTGAGCCTGACGGCGCCGCGTGTCTGCAGGAGTCGTCGCGTAGCGGCGCTCCGGTCCGGCTCGCTGCTACCGATACGATCATGGCCGGACTCCGCTGTGCCGAGCCATCTCCGGTTGCATGGCCGGCTATCCGCGATGGCGTCGACGCCCTCGTCTCCATTCCCGACGCACAGACCGTGGAGGCGATGCGCGTGCTCTCGCAGCCAGTTGAAGGCGATGGTGCGTTGGCATCGGGTCCTTCAGGCGCGTGCGGGGTCGGGACGCTCCTGGCGATCGCAGCGGACGGGGCATCGGCGTCGGCCGTGAGGAGCGCGGCGCGATGGGGGCGGTCCACTCGCGTCATGGCCGTTGTGACGGAAGGGCCGTGAGATAATCCTTGTCTGCATGGCTAGCCCATCTAACCTGGAAACGTGGGGCCGCTCGACCGTCCGGACGGCCTGTCCGTTGGACTGTCCGGACTCGTGCACGCTCGAAGTGACGGTCGAGAAAGGCCGGCTCGTCAAGCTCGATGGCGGTCACCTGAATCCGGTAACGCGCGGCTACATTTGCGCGAAGGTGCGACGCTTCGGCGGCCGCGTGTATGGGGAGGATCGTCTGCTGTACCCGGCGGTCCGCAAGGGACCGAAGGGTCAGGGCGTCTTCACCCGCGTCACATGGGACGAGGCGCTCAATGAGATCGCGAGGAGGATGCAGGACATTCGCGACCGCTGGGGTGCCGAGGCTATCCTGCCGTTCTGCTACGGCGGCTCGAACGGATTGCTCACCCAGGACACCAACGACGCAGCGCTGTTCCGGGGCTTTGGCACCTCGAGACTCGCGCGCACGGTCTGCGCGGCCCCAACCGGCGCGGCGAACCAGGGACTCTACGGCAAGATGGCGGGCGTCACCTACCAGGACTACGTGCATGCGCGCCTCATCATTCTGTGGGGCGTGAATCCGTCTGCGTCCGGCATTCACCTGGTGCCGTTCGTGCGCGAGGCGCAGAAAGCGGGCGCCGCGCTGGTGGTAATCGACCCCCGTGCCACGCCTCTGGCCAGGCAAGCGGACCTTCACGTGGCGCCGCGGCCCGGAACCGACCTCCCGATCGCGCTTGCGCTGCATCGTTATCTCTTCGAGAACAGACTGGCGGACGATCGTTTCCTCGCGGAGCACACGCGGGGCGCCGCCGACCTGCGCGCACGCGCGGCTGAGTGGACGATCGAGCGTGCGGCGTCCGTCGCCGGTATCGAACCCTCGGCCTTGACGCGTCTGGCGGAGATGTACGCGTCGACGTCGCCCGCCTTGATTCGATGCGGTTGGGGGCTGGAGCGGAACCGTAATGGCGGCAGCGCGGCCGCCGCGGTGCTGGCGCTGCCCGCTGTCGCCGGCAAGTTCGGCGTGCGCGGCGGGGGCTTCTCGATGAGCAACTCCTCGGCATGGGGTATTAAAGCCGCCGCCTGGATGGACGACACGCCGGAACCGAACACGCGGCTCGTCAACATGAATCATCTTGGCCGCGCGCTGCTCGAATACTCCGATCCGCCTGTGCAGATGCTGTTCGTCTACAACTGCAACCCGCTGGCGACAATGCCCGATCAGAACCGTGTGCTCGAAGGTTTGAAACGGGAGGACCTGTTCACGGTCGTGTATGAGCAGGTGTTCACCGACACAACGCGCTATGCGGACGTGGTGCTTCCTGCGACCACATTTCTCGAAAACTATGACATCGCCAAAGGCTATGGGCCGATCACGCTGCAGCTCGTCCGCCCGGTGATCGAGCCCGTGGGGGAGTCGCGCCCGAACGCAGAAGTATTCTCGGAGCTGGCATCGAGGCTCGAGCTTGGTGACGCCGAGCAGGAACCCGAGACCCTGATGCGAGTTGCCAGCCGGATCTCCGCCGACGTCGCCGGGCCGCTCCTGGAAGAAGGCGCGGCCGTTCCCCGCCATGAAGGCGCGCCGGTGCAGTTCGTCGACGTGTTCCCGCTCACGCCCGACCGCAAAATCGATCTGTTTCCCGAAGCGCTCGCAACCCAGGGTCCGGCCGGCCTGTACGGTTATCAACCAGATCCTGCGACCGAACGGTATCCGCTGGCGCTCATCTCGCCGGCGAGCGAAAAGACGGTGTCGTCCACGCTCGGCGAGTTGCGCGCGCGCCCGGGCGTGCTTCAAATGCATCCTGTCGACGCCGATGCGCGCGGCTTGTCGCAGGATGACCCGGTCCGCGTCTTCAACGACCTCGGCGAAGTGCAGTGTCCTGTGGGGATCAACAAGGACATCAAGCCCGGCACGGTCAGCCTCTCGAAGGGTCTCTGGCGCCGAAGCACCTATAACGGCTCGACGTCGAACGCGCTCGTCCCCGACACGCTCTCCGACCTGGGTGCCGGGGCGTGCTTCAATGACGCGAGGGTGCAGGTTGCGTTACTTGGGAGACACTGAGGCACACACCGGAGTCAGGAGACAGGAGGCAGGACACAGGGCGCTTCGTGTCACTATCGCTCTGCCTCCTATCTCCTGTCTCCTCCCTCCTACTAATAGCTGAAGAAGAAAATCAGGTCGATCCCGGCTCTCTCGACGCGCCGCTGGTTCAGCCGGTTCGCCGATCCGGTGGTTTCCGGTGCGGCCGTGACCTGCAGGCGCAGGACGTCCCGGAGCTGGTACTCAATCATGAACTCCGTCACGTTGCGATCGCCGAACTGCTGGCGCAGCTTGACGAAGGCCTTGTCGCCGATCTGCTGACCGACGGTCAGACCGGCCCCCAGATCGCCTTCGTCGGTCGTCGTGGTGATTTCGAACAGGTCGAGATCCAGCGCTTTGCCGATCGATTCGCCCAGCGGCGAGGCGATGAATCCCGTCGCAATCCCGCCTGCCGTCGCCGCGAGCGACGCGCGCTCGCCGGTGCCGAGCTCGTTGACCGACCGGTTGAACACGATCAGCGACAGGATGTCCGCTTCATCGAGCGGCGGGTTGCTCGACAGCGCCAGTTCGGGCGCCTGCACGGTCCCGGTGAGATGGACGCGCGCCTCGACTCCCGTTCCCGGAATCAACCGGTTCGCGGTGATGTCGATCAGCGGGTTCAACTGCGGTTCGCCCAGGAACCTGAGGGTGCCACCGCGCACCAGCTCGAACCGGCGCCCCTGAAAGTCGTACGAGCCACGCACCGTCTGAACCGTGCCCAGCAGCGTAATCGGTCCCGCGGGACTCTTACGCACGCGAACGTCCGCCCGTGCGGCGGCGCCCGGGGGAGCGGCCGTCACCTGCGCCCGCTGGAGCGCGCTGCGCGTGGCATCCTCTGCACTGCCGCTGCCCTCGACGGCCCGTTCCGCCGAGACGACGTCGGGGAGCGCTTCCAGGGAGTAGGGATCGTAGAAGAGCTGCAGGATCTGATCGACTTCGAGTCGCCCCGCTTCGACCCGCACCCGCCCCTCAATTCGTGGCCGCCGCAGCTCGCCGGTGATTTTGATCTGTGAATCGAGTCCTACGTCTCCGAGCTCGTTGTCGATCACCTCGAAATTCTGCGATTCCAACGATACGTTCACCGCGCCGACCTGCCGCTCGTGGACGGCCAGTTCCCCCGACACCGTGAGCGGTTCTCCGTGCTCGTCGACGATGTTGAACTTCTGCAGTCGGACGGTGTCCTGAGCGAACTCGATGCGCGTCGTGAGACCCGAGTACGAGACGCCGCCGAGCGGAACGCCGAACGCGCCCCCCTTGATGTCGATGTGTCCCTCCAAATGTGGATCGTGTCCGGAGCCGGTCACACGGACGTCGGCGTCCAGCGTGCCGGTGACATTCGTCACCAGATCGGTCAGCCCCTGGACGACGGCAAGATTGATAGCGGTGGTCGTGATTCGGAGATCCACTGCGTCTCCGGCCTCGGAGGGCACGTGCCCTCCTGGCCCGGGTGTCGCCGCAAAGAGCGACGTCGGCACTGTGCCCTTCGCCGTGAGCGCTTCGGTCGGGGACTGCCGCAGCGTCGCGTCGATGGCCATGCGCGTACCGGTGTAGTCGACATCGGCGATCAAAGACTCGTACTTGTAGGTGCGGAACGCGCCGTTACGCACTTCTACGTGACCGTCCACCGCGGGCGCCGCCGTTGTGCCAGTGACTTTCGCAGTGGCGCTGAGCCGCCCGGTAAACCCCCGGTTCTGCAGGAGCAGCGTTTCGAGCTGGGCGAGATCCACGTTGCTGGCGCGCACGTCGATCGCGCCGGACGGCTTTTCGGTACCGAGTGCGAGCGTGCCGGAGAGATCGAGCGACTGATCGGCGCTCACGAGCGTGATGTTCTCGAGCTCGACCCGGCCGCGACCGTATCGCACGGCGGCATCCGCGCCCGGCGCCATCCTCCACTCGATTCCCTGGGTGCGGATGGCGAGCGCCGGCAGGTGCATCTCCTGGTGATCCGCGTGCAGCACCAGCTGCCCCTGCGCATCGAGCTCCCGGGTCTTTTCCTTGATGTTCGTCTTGAAATCGATCTTGCGCTGCTCGTATGTGGTTGTCGCCGTCACGGAGTTGATCTGCAGCGATCCTAAAGCGACGAACGTCGCGTCACTGGTGGCGGTCACCTTCGCGTCGGCGAACCTGAGGTCGGGTACGGCCGCACTGTAGCGGCTGTTCAGGTCCAAGGCCTTGTTCTCGCCGTACCCGACAGAGCTGCCGTCGAGTGTGCCGGTGGTCTGCAGCGAGGCGGCGTTACCGGTAATACTGCCGTCGAGGATCGCGCTGCCAGTCAGCCCTTCCTGGCCTGCCAAAGAGCCGAGCGAGACGAGGTCACTGGCCTCGATGTGATACATCAGGTTTGAAGTGGATGTCCGATCGAGGGCAAGACGTCCGGAGGCGTTTGCCTTGACGTCCGGACCCGCAATCTCGGCTTTCACCAGGTCGGCCACCTGGGACACGAACTTGCCCTCGATGTTTCCGCGATCGATGCGGAGCCCACCCACCGTTGACGATTCCAACGTGAGCGAGCCATCGGCGGAAACGCCTTCCACCGTCACCGGCGCGGTCAGGTCCGCTATGGAAAAGGCGGCGTTCACGGTACCGGTGACGCGTCCCTTGAGGTTCGGCCGGGCAGTCAGCCGCGCGGGATCGAACTCCTCGAACCGGCCATCCGCTCGCCCCTGCAGCGCGCCGTTCTCGAGGTGCGCCTCGAACGCGAGCTCCGGCAGCCGGCCTCCCAGCAGTGCCGAGTCCGTCATCGTTCCCGTGGCGTCGAGCGTCGTCGTTGCGAGGACGTTGGAGTCTTCCCCGCCGCGGCGCGCTGGTGCCGTCGGCCGCGGCTGGCTGCCGGTCAGGTCGAATCGACCGTTGATCAGGCTTTCGTAGTCGGGCTTTGCCATAGCCGCCACGCCGAAGGCCGTGCCGATCCGGTAGAGATTCAGCCCCGTCACGCTGCCCCGGGCGGTATAGGTGATGTTGCGCGGATCGATCGAGAACTCCACGACAGTATCGTCGGCAATCGTTGCCCCCTCGACCTCGGACTGGTTCAACGTGGCCGATCCGCTTGTCGTCGACCCGGCTCGGCGCACGTGATACTCGGATGCTGAAAGCTTCGTCACGACGCGTGGAGCGCCAACCGACGCAGGGAGCCGACGAAAATCGACGCCGTCCGCACGGCCCCGAAGATCGAATGACGTCGGGCGCCGTTCGCCGCGGGTAACTATGAAACCACGCGCGGTTGCCGTACCGCCGTAGGCCGCCCCGCGGCCGTCGATCGTGATGCGCGGGCCATCGAGACGGCCGGAGGCCCGCACGTTCCGCGCTTCGTATCCCGCCGCGACGACGTGAGGTCCGCTGAACGCGAAGGTGCCGGTTACACGATCGGCCGCCCGCACATTCGCCGGCTTCGACGCCATGCGAAGATCAACCTTCGCGTGCCCGGTGATGTTGCTGCGCTGCGTGGGGTCCTTGAGGATCGGCGCCAAGTTCAGATGTTGAAGGTCGAGGTCACCGCGGACGCCGAGGTCGGGCGCCTGCACGTCCGCGGTCACGTCACCGCGGACATTGCCTGCCTCGCTCTGCAGGTCGAGACTGAGTGCCAGTGCGTTCGCCGGCCCGTTTGCTTTCACGTTGACCGCCGGACGCAGCGGATACCCAGCCGCCACAGGCACGACTCGGCCGAGTTCTGGCAGCGAGATGGTCCCTGATGTCGTGACCTTCACGATCGGCGTGCTCAGATACCGCTCCACGACACCATCGAGCGTGAGCGAGCTTTCAGCGGTACGAACGACCATCCGCTCGAGGTACAGGTTGTCTTCCCGGACCCCGATCGCGCCCGTCAGTTCCTGAAGAGCGAACTCCGGCGTCCAGCCGCGGAACGCCACGTGCTGGAGATCCAGACTGTAGTGTACGGGGGCGTACTCGAACGCAGCCTTGACGTCGAGATCGTCGATGCGTCGCGGCACTCGATAGTTCTGACCGGCGACCGCGTCCTCGAAATAGATCGTGCCATCCGCAATCTCGATCGATTTCAGCGATATCGGGCGCCCCGGTCCCTCGCGGTCCGCTTCCGTGCGTTGCTCGCGTACCAGCCGTCCGATGTTCCAACCCTGCCGATCCCGCTCGATGCGTACGGCCGGCTGGGTGAGCTTGATCTCGTTCAGGACCACCCCCGTCGAGACCAGCTCGAACACGCTGTAATCGACTTCGACGTTCTTGAGCGAGATGATGCGCTCGCCGGAGACGTCCACTGTGACGTCACTCAGGTGGACGCCGAACAGCAGGTTTCCGCCGATCCCGCCGACCGTCAGCTCGCCGTTCAGGTACTGCTTCGACTCTCGAACGATGTAACGCCGCAGCCAGTCACGGAACCACGGAGTCTGCGAGACGATCAACGCCAGCGCGACGATGCCGACGAGCAGCGTGCCGACGATGGCGACGACTTGCAGAACGCGGCGTAATGCCCTCATTTACTCAATCGCTCAATTACCCCAATCATCGATTGCCCGATTACCCGATTACCCGATTCTTTTAGAATGCTTGCCCGATGCTGAAGTGAAAGCGGAAACGCCGCGGCTCCGGCTCTCCATTGACCAGCAGACCTGGAATCCGATTCAACTGAAAACCGATGTCCGCGCGGAGCGGACCGACCGGCGTGTTGTAGCGCAGGCCCGGGCCCACGTCGTAGCGCAGATCGCCCAGGTTGATGTCCCAGGAGTTCGCCCAGACGTTGCCCCCGTCGAGCAACACGACCGCGCCGAAGTTGCCGATGAGCGGGAGGCGCACCTCGGTCGAGAAGTCCATGAACGAATGACCTCCCAGCGGCAGGCCGGATCCGCTGAGCGGAGCGACGTCGAAGCGTCCCCAGCCGCGCAGATTGGTCGCGCCGCCGAGGAAGTACCGCTTGAAAAACGGTACCGTGGCGTCTGCGCCGATGCCGTCGATCGATCCCGCACGAACCTTGGCCGCCAACACCGCGCGCGTTCCGAGCGCACGGTACATGCGGAGTTCTCCGCTGGTCTGGTAATAGTCGAAGTCTCCCTGCAGGAACTTGCCTGCCTGCTCGAGATGCACGGACGCCGCGTAGCCGCGGCGCGCGTCGAGCAAATTGCCGGTGGTGTTCCGACCGGCGTCGAGGCTGATCGCCGAGCGTTGCCCCTCCCCCGATCCGGTGCGCGGATCCAGGCCGAGCGCAATCAGTTCATCCCGCAGCGTCAGGTCCTCGAGCACTTCATTCGAAATCTCGTACTGTTCCCATTCATTCGCGTACGTGAACGACAGCGTCGTCGCGGGGTGGGCGCCCAGCACTGGAGCGCCCGCGCGCGCGAACTGCCGCGTGATGGTCGCCCGGCCGCCGACCGTGTCGAGGGTGAAGGCGGGTTCGGCCGTGTGCCAGTACTGCCCCTGGACGCCGAACGAGTAGCGCAGCCGAGCGCGCGCCGCCAAAAAAGTTCACGTGACGCCAATCGACTTCCGCGCGGGCTTTCTCCTCGGTGCCGTAACCCACGCCGAAGTTCACCTTCCGGTGCTTCCCCTCCGTGACCGTGACGCGCGTTGGAACCTCGGCCGACTGTTCGCCCTCCCGAAGCGCCTCGACGTTGACGAAATCGAAAACCTCCAGTTGATACAGCTTGCGCTGGCTCTCCTGAAGCTTGCTCTGCTGATAGATTTCGCCGGGACGAAACGTGAGCTGCCGCCTGATCACGTCATCGCTGACGCTGGTGTTGCCGGAGATCTCCACCGGTCCGTACTGCGCGAGAGGCCCCGAGTCGGCTTGCAAACTCAGTACGCGGAGCCGGTCGGACGATCCAGGATCGTCGCCCAGCCGCACGGACGCATGGGGATACCCGTGATCTTTCAGCTCGTCGAGCGCCGCTTCCCGGCTCGCCTGCATCAGCGCACGATCCATCGGCTGTCCTGGTTTGAGCGGGAGCCGCGTCTCCAGATTGCGGCGGTGCTCCTCTGGGAGCGGTTCGAATCCGATCAGCTCGATACGCTCCGCGCGGATGGGATCGCCTTCTGAAATATTGACGGTCAGGCTGACCGATTTCTGATCCTCGCTCAGCCGTGCGTCGAATGACGCTACCTTCGCGTCCGGGTAGCCACGATCGCGGTAGAAGGCCACGATTCGTTTGAGATCGGCCTCGAACTGCTCCCGGCTGAAGTAGTGGCGCTGGCCCCAGGGGAACCTGGAGCTCGAGGCGGTGGCGAGCACCGATTTCAACTGCGCCGCGGTCACCGCTTTCAGCCCGTTGAATGACAGCCGAGAGACCTTGACGCCGCTTCCCTCTTTGCACCCGGCTGCGCCGGACAGCGCGGAGATGCAGGCGCACAGCAGCAGGCGGCGAAGCAGGGTGCGGGCGCGGAGGGCGGAGGTCTGGAACGATGATGACCCAGACCGGCGAGACGTTCCGCAGCACGCCGCCGTACCACAGTGCCGCAAGCGCGCCGATCACCAACAGGAAATACCCGATCAGGTAGATGTTGACGAAGCGCATTGTTTGATTCCTCCAGCTCTCAGCTCTCAGCCCTCAGCTGATAGCTGAAGGCTGAAAGCCGAAAGCTTTTGCCTACCGCTGGACCCGGACGACCATCGCCGCGCGGCGATTGAGTCGTCGCGTTTCTTCGCGGGCGTTGTCGTGCTTCGGACGTTCCTCGCCGTAGCTCACCGTGCGCAGCCGGTCGGCGCCGATGCCCCGGCTCGCCAGGTAGTCGCGTACGGCCGTCGCGCGTCGTTCACCGAGTGCCAGGTTGTATTCCGACGTGCCGATGTTGCACGTGTGGCCTTCGACTTCGAGGCGCAGATCCGCGTTTGCTTGGAGCGTCGCGATCGCCTCGTCGAGCGCGCGGGTCGCCTCCGGCCGCAGTGAGTAGCGGTCGAAGTCGAAATGCACGTCTTCGAAGATGAACTCCTTGATAGCGGGCCGGATCACCTGGATATTCACGGTGTCGCTGGCCGTCTTTCCGTCCTGCGGACAGGTCACCGTCACCGTCACCGGGACCGTGCCTTCCTGCATGGGTGCCGTCCACGGCGTTTGCCGCGCGGTGCGATCGCTGAACGAGCCCGCTGGCGCGCTCCACGCGTACGTCACCGAGCAGCCAATCGAGTCCTGCACGGTGGCCGTCACGGTGGACGTCTTACCGACCTCGACCGTGCACGGATCGCAGCTCGCCTTCACGCCGAGCGTGTGTTCGGGCGGTGGCGGAGGCGGCGGAGGTGGCGGTGGAGGCGGCGGTGGCACATATACGCGCACACCCGGGTGGTAACCGAGACGCACCTGGAAGCCCAGGGAGTCACCCGTCTCGTCCTCGTAGCCGGTGCCGACCTCGCTCCGGCCGTCCAGCTTGATGCGCCAGTTCAGCCCGGCACCCGCAAACCAGTTCCGGCCAAGCCACGTCAACCCCACCGAAGCGTTCAAAGGGGAATCGGCGTCGGAAACGAGCGGCGAGATCGAACCGTCCAGACCGATGACCGGAGCGGACAGGGTGATGCGATCGTCCGAATAGGCCTCGCCGTGCAGCTCGGTCGTCAGACGCAGGTTCGCGCGGCTCGGGAATCCCGCGCCGACGCCCCAGCGAAAGCCGTTCGTCAATTCCGCGCCGTCTGGATCACCGCGGACG
>JAIVJE010000369.1:0-1712 GCA_020200195.1 Acidobacteriota bacterium
ACCCATAGTTCAGCGTCAACTTCTCATTTGCGCGCCAGGTGTCCTGCGCGTAATACGCGGTTCGCCACTGTTGCTCACGCGCGTCGGTATTCGGGCTCACGTATCGACGCAGCCTGGTCACGTCGCCGAGCAGGAACGTCGCAAGGCCGAGACCGCCGCCTGTCGGGCCGATCGTGCGGTTCTGCGAAAAGCTCAACTCGCCGGAGCGGTGGGCGTCGCTCGGCACCCGCAGGTTGTTCGCCCGGCGGATGTCGAGACCAGCCTTGAAGCTGTGATTGCCCAGCATCTTCGTCACGTTGCCGACGACCTGCCACTGCTTCTCGTCCTGATCGAGCGGGCAGTTACAGCGATTGACACCCAGGCCTGAGCCAAAGTTGAAGCCGCGGTCTCCTTCGACGAAGCCGGCAAAGAGCCCCGAACTGAAGGTCGTATCGACGTTGAGACCGGGAATCCCGGCGTCGGAAGCCGGCGTCGTCCCGAAGTCGAACGGCAGGACGTTGACCTTGTACTTGAACCAACCGAACCGGAAGTCGGCCAGCAGCGACGACGAGAAGGCGCGATCGAGCCCAAGCGCGAGACTGTGGTTCTTTACGTCCGAGACGCCGCCCAGACTCACCAGCTCCTGTCCGCCGCCGTCTCCGAAAGCCGTCGGCCCGTCCCGGAAGAAGTCGCCCACGCTGTAGCGGCCAAAACTGTTCATGCCGTCGCTGATCCGTCCGTCGACCCGGACATTGAACGAGTTTTCCTCGAACTTCTCCGAGCCTGATGCCGTGAAATTGTCCCGCGTGCCGTTGTCTCGGCCAGGGGCGTTCGGCAGTGGAATCAGCGCCAGGATCCGCTGTGCCTGTTGCGAGAGCCGGTTCGTCGGAATGACGTTGTTCGCAAACTGCGTCCGTTGCGCGGGCAGTCCAGTGGCGGGATCGAAGATGTTGACGCCGTAGGCGCTGAGATCCCCGTTCCGGGCCGCCGCCGTCGGCACCGTCAACAGCCGCGAGCCGCCGACCGTGCTGCGAGTTCCCTGGTAGTCGCCGAAGAAAAACATCCGATTCTGGAGGATGGGACCGCCGATCGATCCGCCAAACTGATCCTTGTCGGTTTTCGGAAGCACTCTGCCGGTGATCGGGTCCGGCTGAAACTGGGTAAACGGATTGCGCGCCTGGAACCGGTCGTCCAGGTGGAATTCAAACAGGCTGCCGAAGAACTGGTGCTGGCCGGACTTGGTCTGGACCGACACCACACCCGCGGTCGCCTGGCCGAACTCAGCATCGTAGTTCTGCGATGTGATCTTCGTTTCGCCGATCGACTCGAGTGTGGGGTTGATGACGATGATGCCGAGGATAGGATCCCGGTTTTCCGTACCATCGAGCTGGTACCCGGTGCCGCTGAAGTGCTGACCATTGACCATCGTCTGGGTCGACCCTTGAGGGTTTTCACTGGCCGCGTGCTGCCACTGGAGCTGCTGCGTTCCAGGCGTCAGCAGAATGAACTTGGTGAAGTTACGATCGAGCACCGGCAGGTCGGTAATCTGCTTGGAATCGAAGTTGGTGGAGACGTCCGCGCGGTCGGTCTTCAGCAGAGGCGATCCGCCGGTGACCTCGATCTGCTCGCTGA
This sequence comes from Acidobacteriota bacterium, assembly GCA_020200195.1. Taxonomy (GTDB): domain Bacteria; phylum Acidobacteriota; class Vicinamibacteria; order Vicinamibacterales; family 2-12-FULL-66-21; genus JAIVJE01. The sequence goes on from JAIVJE010000369.1 coordinate 1,612, forward strand.
CTTCTCCCAACTGCAAGGCGAAATCCACCGGCGTCTGCGTGTCGACGCTGACGTTGACCCGGGGCACGACAGCGGTCTTGAAACCCGTGAGTTCGGCTTTG
>JAIVJE010000369.1:1756-10980 GCA_020200195.1 Acidobacteriota bacterium
GATCCGTACTACGCGCGTGGTCTTCGCCAGCGTCGAGCAACTGAACAGATCCGCCATAACCAGCCTCCCAGTCGATCCGGCGAAGAGCGCGCAGGAGATCGAAGCACCGCTCCTGACACTACGACCCCAAGGTAGTTGGGGCACCGATCGGCGCATGCTAGCACCGATTACAACTCCGTCAACAACAATGTCGGGGTCCAATGAGTGGATTTGCGGGACGACGCCACGTAAACTCTGGCTGCCGCTTGCGCGGGCGTTCCGGATCCAAATTTATGTTTCTTCGAATTGCCGCCCTCCTGGTATGTCCAACAGTGGGTCTCGCTCTGGCGACCTCCGGAGCCTCACGCGACGTACATTCCCAGGCGCCGCCGACACTGATTCCGAAGTTCGCGCTGAGCCGGAATACGCTTGTGCTCGCGCGGCCGACCCGCCCCGGTTCGTTCTTCGACGTCGTCGGCCAGCGATCAGCGGTATTCGGCTACGAGAACCGCGCGCTCGAAGCCTGGGTGTATCCGCTGAAGATCCTCGACGATTTCAAGTTGTCGTTTCGACTATCCGGCTACCCGCTCGAGATCCCTGGACGGGACGTCGAGGCGGGGATCGAAGTCCGGCCTGAAGCGACGGTCTTTACCTACGCGCACGCGGCCTTCACAGTCCGGCAGATCATCATGGCCCCAATCGACGAGCCCGGCATTGTCATGCTTCTCGACGTGCAAAGCACGCTGCCGCTCAGCATCGTGGCTTCGTTCCGGCCCCGTCTGCGGCTGATGTGGCCGGCTGGATCCATGACGGCGAACGCCGGCTGGGACGATGTGGCCAAGGTGTATGACGTGGGAGAAGAGACCGGCCGATTCGCCGGGGTCATTGGATCGCCGTCGGCGCGGGATCTTTCCGTCATGCCCTATCAGGAGGAGCCTCGCGACGAGCCGCTGCGATTCGTGATCGACACGCCGCCGGAGGCGCGCGACCGGCTGGTCCCCATCGTCATTACCGGGAGCAGCGCCGGTCGGACCGAGGCGAGGGCCGCCTACGAGAAGCTCCTGCAGGCGCTGAGAGAACAGTACGAGAAGACCGCAGCCCATTACGAGCAGCTCCTTCAGAACACCGCGCGGTTGACTACGCCAGACACAAGGGTGAACGAAGCGTTCGCCTGGGCCAAGGTGGGAATGGACAAGGGGATGGCCACCAACCCACTGCTCGGGACCGGTCTGCTGGCCGGGTTTCGCACGTCTGGAGACAGCGAGCGGCCGGGGTTCGCGTGGTTCTTCGGACGGGATGCGCTCTGGACGGTCCTTGCGCTCAACGCGGAAGGTGATTTCGCGTCGAGCCGTACGGCCCTGGATTTTCTCCGGAAGTTCCAGCGGGCGGACGGGAAGATCCCGCACGAGATTTCACAGAGCGCCTCGCTACTGCCTTGGTTCACCGATTACCCGTACGCGTGGGCGAGCGCGGATGCGACGCCGTTGTATGTCATCGCACATGCGGACTACTGGCGCGCGGCCGGTGACCGCGAGTTCCTGAAGACGCGGTGGGACTCGATCGTCAAGGCCTATCGCTTTTCGGCCGGGACCGACTCCGATGGGAACGGGCTGATTGACAATACCGGCGCAGGTCACGGGTGGGTCGAAGGTGGCGCGCTCTATCCACCACACGAAGAAGTGTATCTGCAGGGCCTCTGGATGGAGGCGCTGCGGAGCATCGCGGAGCTGGCCGAGATCATGGACGATCCCGCACTGGCGCGTGACGCGCGCGCCACGCGCGAGCGCACCCGCGAGGCGGTCGAACGAACCTACTGGCTCGCGGATCGCGGCTTCTACGCGTTCGCCACCGCGCTGCCGCGGAAAGATCCAGCCGTGGCGGAAGCCGGACCCGGCCGCACGAGACGCCAGGCACGACTGGATGCACTGCGAAATACCCGAATTGTGGACGAGGACACCGTGCTTCCGGCCGTTCCGCTCTGGTGGGAGACGCTCGACCCGGCGCGAGCGCAGTTGCAGATCGACCATCTTGGCGCCGGTGAGATCGCCACTGACTGGGGCAACCGAATCCTCTCCGAACGGAGCGAGCTCTACGACCCCTTGTCGTACCACTACGGATCGGTGTGGCCGCTGTTTACGGGTTGGGCGTCGATGGCAGCGTTTCGGCACGGCCGGCCGCATGTTGGACACCAATCGCTGATGGCCAACGTCCTGCTGACGTACGACGGGGCGCTGGGGTACATCACCGAGCTGCTGTCGGGGGAGTTCAACGCCGCCTTCGGACGCTCATCTCATCATCAAGTCTGGTCGGAGGCGATGGTCGTGACTCCTGTGCTGCGCGGGCTCCTCGGAATCGAGCCCGATGCGGCCCGCGGCGAACTTCGATGCGCGCCAACCCTGCCGGCGAACTGGGACCGCGTGACAGCGCAGCATATCGCCGCCGGCGACGCCCGGTACGGCTTCACGTTCGCGCGCACCCGCGGACGTCTGACGGCAACGATCGATCGGGACAGCCGAGGGGGACAGCCGAGAGGAACAGCCGAGGGGGACAGGCGCGCCTCACGCGTCATCCTGGCGCCGGCGTTTCCGCTCGACGCGATCATCCGAAGCGTGACCGTCAACGGGCGCGACGCGAAATTCGACCTTCGATCGGTGGGAGACGTCCAACGCCCGGAAATCGTCCTGTCCGAACCCGGCGCGCAGACAACCGTCGTGTTCACCTATGAGCGTGGCACCGACGTGTATCAGGAGATCGAACCGGCGTCACGCGGCGGGCGAAGTCAGGGATTGCGCGTGCTCCGCTCCCGTGCCAGCGGCGACGCTCTTCAACTCACGCTCGAGGGGCGTGCCGGTCGCACCTACCCGCTCTCGATACGTACGTCGCGGACCCTCGGTGCGGTCGCGGGGGGTGAACTGAAAAGGAATACTTCCGGGGATCCGCAATTGATCGTGGCGTTCGAAGGATCCGGTGATCAGTACGTCCGCAAACAGGTGACCGTCACGCTCGCGGACGGTCTACCTCGCTGAACTTTCCCTGATGGTGACGACGCGGCGGCCTTCTACGTCATTCAGGATCTCGGTCTTGCCGCCCGGCCACTTGACCTCAATCTGATCCGCTTTGCGGTGCTTGCCAAGTCCGAAGTGCAGCCGGAGGTCGTCGTGCGAGTAATAACTGGACTGGCTCAGAACCGCGCGGGCCTGCCGGCGGCCGCCGGCGGTGACGACGACCGTTGCGCCGATAGCGGACTTGTTCGACACAGTCCCTTCGAGCTTGATCACCACCCATCCTTGACCGCCTGAATAGTCGTTTCTGAGTAGTGACGGCGGTTCGTTCATGTTCATGATCAACACGTCGATGTCGCCGTCGTTGTCCACGTCCCCAAAGGCGGCGCCACGGCTCGAATGCGCGACCGAGGCGTGGCCGCTCTGGGCTGTGACGTTTTCGAAGGCGGCCTGTCCCGTGTTCCGAAACACCAGCCGGGGGCCGCGATGCGGATACTGCGGGAGGATCCGTTCGATCTCCGGGTACACGTTCCCGGTCACGTAGAAGAGATCCTGCAGGCCGTCGTTGTCCAGGTCGGGCATCCCCGCGCCCCACTCCACGTACCGATTCTCGACCGCCAATCCTGCAGCTGCGGCGACGTCTTCGAACAACCCTTTGCCGAGGTTGCGATAGAGCGCCGGCATGTCGTCGGCGAAATGGAACGTACCGTCCCGATTGTTTCGGTACAGGATCGCGGCGGTCGAATCCGAGGCGACATAAATGTCGGGCCAGGCATCGGCATCCAGATCAACGGCAAAGGCCGTCATGGGATAACGTCCCGTGACCTTGGCAATCCCGGATGTCGCCGACACATCGGCGAATGTTCCGTCGCCGCGATTGCGATACAGCAGGCTCGTGTCAGTGGGCAGCCCCTTGGGACCGCAATTGACCGGTATGCCCTTCCAGAGACAGTTCACGCCGTCCCCCGGTTCTGTCGCGGTGGCGAGATCGAGGCGCAGGTAGTTGGCCACGAACAGATCAAGCTTGCCGTCACGATCGTAGTCGACGAAGGTGCACCCCGAGCCCCAGCGCAGCCCAGGCACTGAGAGGCCCGCGCGACTGGTAACGTCCTCGAACCGGTCGCCGCCGCGATTCCGATAGAGCACGTTCTGGCCGTAGTAGGTGAGAAAGAGGTCGGTCCACCCGTCGTTGTCGTAGTCACCGGCGCAGACGCTCGAGGCCCATCCGGTCCGGCGCAGCCCTGCCGGATCGGTCACATCCTGAAACGTGCCGTCCCGCCGGTTCCGGTACAAGCGGTTCGTCGGCGCTGACCCGGCCGGATATTCCATTTCCTGCCGGGTGCCGACTTTCAGGGTTGTGCCGCTCAGCGTCAGCGCGTCCAGCCACCCATCATTGTCGTAGTCAATGAACGCCACGCCGGAGCCATTGGTCTCGATGATGAACCGCTTGCGATCAATGCCGCCGTACAGAGTCGGTTCGCGGAGCCCCGCGCGCCCGGCGATGTCGACGAACGTCACCCCCCAGGCGGGCTGGGTTTCTCGTGCAGTCGGCTGTGCGAACGCGAGCAGACCGGCACAGAGAATAAAGAATGACGGAAGGAAGGAGCGCGCACGCACCGACGAAGTGGGCAACTCAGCGGCCCGCCTGACCCTGGAGACGCTCAGCGATGGCAAATTCCCGCTTCGCGTCCTCGAGCCTGCCCATCTGCTGAAACAGCTGCCCGAGGAGATAGTGCGCCGACCTGTTGTTCGGGTCGTACTGGATCGCGCGGGTCAGCATCCCTTCAGCTGTTGCGGGCTGGCCCTTCTTCATGTAGGCCTTGCCGAGCACGATGTACGGTGCGCTGTAGAATGGGTTCAGCCAGATGGATTTCTGCAGGGCGGCAATGCTTTCATCCCACTTCCCCTGGCGCACCAGCGCGTCGCCAAGCTGGGAAAACGCCATCGCGTTGGCCGGATTCAGCGCGATCTCGCGCTCGGTCAGAGCGATGCCTTCGTCCAGGCGGCCTCGGAAGATCGCCAACTGGCCCAGCAGCGCGTGTGCCTGCGGCAGTTTCGGATCTTTCTCGATCGCCCGCTTCAACTCCGTCTCGGCGGCAGCTTCGAACTCCAGCCGGATCATCATCTGCGCGGCGACGAGATGCGCCGCGGGCGAATCCGGCGCGACACCGAACGTCGCCGCGAAGACGTGCCGGGCGCGATCCGGCTGCTGCGTCTGCACGTACGCCTGGCCGAGGACGTAACCCAGCTCGGCGTTCCCCGCGGCCCAGACACGCGTCGCCTCCAGCAACGGGACCGCTTCGGCGAAACGGCCCACGACGAAGTTGGCGAGCCCGAGAACCTGGACCGCTTCCCTCTGCTCGAGCGAGCCCTCCGGGAGCTTGCCGACGACTTGCGCCAACTGTTCGATGGCGCGCAGGTGATCGTCGGCGTGGTAATACGCGACGCCGAGCAGGTGCGCCACATCTGTTCGCCCGGGCTCGTCCAGTGGTTTCAGCTTCTCAATCGCCGCGCGCGGTCTCCCCTGGTTGATTAGCAGACGGGCTTCTGACAACATCGTCGTGCGATCCCCGCTTGCGCTCGCCTGCTGGTCCTGCGCAACCACGCGGCCAACGAACGCCATTGCGAGTGTGATCGAGGCAATGACCAGGACGCACGACCGGCCGACTGTGGAGTGAGTCATTCTCCAGGCTGGATCACGACGCCGCTTCCCTCTTTGACGATCACAATTCGATCGATTCCGACGTCCGTCCAGCGCTCGTGGAGGCCGCTGGGCCAGCGGATCTCGAGCCGTTCGATACCTGGCGATCGCCCAAGCCCGAAGTGGACGCGCAGATCGTTCTGCGAATAGTAGCTGCCGCCTCCGCGCACTTCCTCCACCTGCACACCGGCGGTGCTGACCAGCCTGACGCGTGCGCCGATCGCGCTGCGGTTCGAGCGCGTTCCGAGCAGTTTCAGTGTCAGCCAATGAGCGTCGCGTGGCGAATCGAGCCTGAAAAGATCCGGTTCGGCATGCACGTTGTTGACGACAACGTCGGTGTCCCCATCGTTGTCGAGGTCGGCAAACGCCGCTCCCCGGCCTGCTGCCGGTGTCGTGACCGGCGGCCCCAATTGTTCGGAGATGTCCTCGAATCGCCCGGTGCCGAGATTACGGTACACGACCTTCCGCTGCTTATATGGGGCTTCGGTCTTCAGACGCGCGACTTCCGGGTACACGTGGCCGTTGACCAGGAACAGGTCGAGCCACCCGTCGTTGTCCAGATCGAGGAAGCCGACGCCCCATCCGAGCCAGCGTGTGTTCAGGCCAATCCCGCCGGCAAACGTGCGATCTTCGCAGAAGCCTTTGCCATCGTTGGCATACAGCGTCGAGGTGTCACCCGCGAAGTTCGTCTTGAACAGGTCGGTCGTGCCATTCCGATCGTAATCTCCCACCGCGACACCCATGCCGGCCTGTGGCTTGCCGTCCTGGCTATACGCGCAGCCTGCCTCGACGGCGACATCCGTGAAGGTGCCGTCGGTCTTGTTCAGATATAGCGCGCTCGGATTCGAGTCGTTCGCCACGTAAACATCGACCCAGCCGTCGTCATTGAAGTCGAGCGTGCTCACGCCGAGGCCATACGTCCCGCTGGCGCGTGTGATGCCAGCCCGCTCGGACACGTCCTCGAATGTGCCCTTGCCCGTATTGCGGTACAGAACATTCTTGCCGCCCGGCAGTCCCGGCGGCCCGCACGCGACCGGAATACCCTTATAGCGGCACAAGCCGGACTCGGGGACGGGCGCCGACACCAGGTCGAAATCGATGTAGTTGGCGGCGAAGAGATCGAGGCGGCCGTCCCGGTCGTAGTCGAGGAAGGCGCAGCCGGCGCCCCAGCGCGTCTTCTTCGTCTGCAGCCCGGCCGAAGTGGTGACGTCCTCGAACGATCCATCACCGCGATTGCGATACAGACGGTTCTGTCCCCAGTACGTCACGAACAGATCGTCATACCCGTCGTTGTCATAGTCGCCGGCGCAGGCCCCCTGCCCCCAACCGCTCTGGGCCAGGCCCGCCTTGACCGTGACGTCTTCGAAGGTGCCGTCGCGCTTGTTGCGGTAGAGATGATTGGTTGGCGCGCCGCCACGCGGAAAGCCCTCGAGGACGGATCCGTTGACCAGAAAAATGTCGAGCCATCCGTCGGCGTCAAAATCAAACACCGCAACGCCACATCCCGTCGTCTCGAGCAGATACTTGTTGGTCTCTTTACCGCCGAAGATGGTCATTGCCGTCAGTCCGGCCTCCCGGGCTGTGTTCTTGAACGAGAATCCAAATGCTGCGTCCGGGAGGCCCCAGGTCGCGGCGCCGAGCGCCGCCGCGGTGAGGATCATGCCGGTCGCCAGCAGGACGGCGAACAGCGATCGTCTTCGAAACACATTGCCGGTGGGACGACGGCCGCGGTCGTAGGCCTCCCGAAGGATCATGGCTTGTCGTCGGGAAATTGCAGGTGCGGTGCGAGGCGGCGCGCTTCCGCGAAATGCACGCGTGCCTCGGCACGAGCGCCTGTATGCCGCAGCGCCAAGGCCAGCTGGTAATGCGCCTGCGGATTCTCGGCGGCGAGCCGTACCGCCTCACGAAATCGCTCGATAGCGCCCGCATAGTCGCCGGCTTTGAGTTTCTGCACCCCAACGCTCACCGCAAAGGTGGACGCCTGCGCGTCTGCGGTCTTCCGATCCAATCGATTCGCTTCCGCCAGTTCCGTCGCGGCGGCCTGCTCCAGTCCCTGCTGCTTCAACGCCTGCCCGAGACTTCTGTGCGCCTCAGCGGAGTCGGGCCGGTATTCGAGCGCCTTCCGAAAGTGGAAGATGGCATCGGTGGCGCTGCCCTGTTGTTTCAGGACCGTGCCGAGCATGTAATGCGCATCTGCGTAGTCCGGTTTCCGCTTGATCGCTTCGCGAAACTGCTCGAGAGCGGCGTCCGCGCGACCGGTCTGCCATAAAACGACGCCCAGTGTGAAGGGCGCCTCGGGCAACGTGGGATCGAGTCGTCCGGCATGACGCAGCTCGGCTTCGGCCGCCGTGAAGTTGTCCTGTTGCTTGAGCGCCAGGCCAAGGTTGTAAAACGCTTCGGCGTTGGTCGGGTCGAGTGTGACAAGGGCCCGATATACCGATACAGCTTCGGCGAGGTTTCCCTGCTGCATAAGCGCGGTCCCGAGATTCAGCCGTGCCGGCACGTAGGCAGGGTGCTTCGCGACGAGCCGCTGCAGGACCGCTACAGCGTCATCGCCCCGACCCTTTTGCGACAACGCGAGACCGAGGCTGTTCTGGGCACCGAGCGCCGACGGATCGATGCGAACCGCGGTCTCGAGGTGAGCGATCGCGCCGTCGAGATCGCCGAAGGCCTGCAGCGCAATTCCGAGCCGGGTCTCCGCCACGGCCAGCCGCGGGTTCAGTCGGACTGCCTCGCGCAATTGTTCGATCGCCGGCTCGAGCCGGGCAAGGCTTTCGAGCGTCAACCCAAGGTAGTACCGGGCTTCGGCGTGGTGGGGGCGCAGTTTGACGGCGGCTTCCAACGCTGGAAGGGCGCCCGCGAAATCCCGCGTCCACCAGCGCGTCGCGCCCAGGTGATATTGAGCATCGAACAGTGCAGGCTCCAGCTTGACCGCCTGTTCGAACTGGCGGATGGCATCCTGGGTTTTGCCTTGCTGGCCGAGCACGAAACCAAGACGGTCGTGGGCGTCGGCCATTCGCGGCGCGTAGTGAATAGCCGACGAATACGCCGCCGCAGCCGACGCGAAGTCCTTCCGACGCTCCTCCACCAGTCCCAGCAGGTAGTGTGCTTCCGCCGACTCGGGGTTGCGCGCGATCGCCGCCTTGAAGCTGTCCCGTGCGCGGTCAAGATCGTTGGCCTGAAGAAAGGTCCGGCCCTGCTTGACCAATGCGACGGATGGGATGGGCGGCTCGCTCGACCCCTGCGGCAGGACATCGGCGGCGCAACACAGCAGAACCGATGCGATCGCAGACACACGCCAGGCACGCCCATGACGCATCGCGTCATTCTAACACCCGCGGAATTGCGTCGCCGGCGCTATAATCCCCGCGCGTCTTGCGCTTCCCAGCAGCTTTCCCGGCCATGGCGCGATAGCTCGACGCCGTTGTTTCCGAGGAGCCACTCGTGAAGAGAATTGCTCGTCAATGTGCCCTCGCGATCGTGCTGACGCTGTCAGCGGTGTCTTCGGCGGTGGCACAGTGGGCCTCGCTCGGTGCCATGCC
>JAIVJE010000079.1 GCA_020200195.1 Acidobacteriota bacterium
AGACACAACTATAACACACTTGCACGAATAACCTGCCGCATCGTTAGCGCTGCGAGACCGTGGAGTGCGATCCTGACTGCGCCGACACGTGCGAGAACTTCGTGGCAACCGAAGCCAGAAACAACACGATGATGACCGCTCCGATTGCCGCTCCAACTGTCCGAGTCATTTGAACCTCCTAGGGCACACGTCGATTCACGCTGACGAAAGGCAAAGGGTATGCCCCGCGCCGCAATCGGTTACAAGTGCTTGAGGAGTAAGGGACTAGCGGGTCTGCGCGGAATTCTCCAGGCCGGTGCGCACGCACGGTTGTGGCGTCGTCATCACGAATTTGTCAGGAGCTCGACTGGTCAGCGAACCGGTCCCCAATACCGATCCATCCAATCCACCGACTCACGGATCAACGCGTTGCGTGGGATGGTGTGCGACGTGTCGTAGACGATGCGGCGCTTGTGCTCTGCGGGAGTGCCTAGCAGATTGAACATCGGCTCCTGCGAGCTGTCCGTCGGGAAGAAGAAATCGAACTTGCCGTTGAGCATCAGAATCGGGATCTTGACGCGGCTTGCGAAATTCACCGGATCCGCTTCCGGCAGCGCGGGCTGCAGGTAGAAGCCGCCCACCAACAGGATCGCGAGCGAGATTCGCGGTTCCAGTGCCAGAAACAGGGGCGCCATGCCGGAGCCCCAACTGTTCCCGAGATAGCCGATCTTCTCACGAGCGATGTCCGGCCGGCTCAGGAGATAGTCCACTGATCGCCCGACATCCTTCGACCACATGATCATGTGATCGCGCCAGACCGCCTTCGTGTTCGGGTAGTCGGTCGTGATGACGTCGCCGCGCTCGTAGGTACTCTTGTAAATCGGGAACAGCAGCGCCCGGCCACTTCGCATCATCCAATTGAACTGATCCACGTTGATCGCCGAGCTCGATCGTTGAGAGATCACTCCCGAGCCCGGAAACATGACGATCGTCTGGTACGGGGGGGCCACGTTTTTCGGGACGTAGAGAAAGGCAGGGATGCGTTCATCCCCGTACGCCGCCGCGTAGCTGACCTGTTCAACGCGCCACTCGGGAGACGCGTCGTCGGTGGCGATCTGTTTCACTTGCAGGTCGCCGTGGTCGAATGAGTACAGGCTTCGCCAGGCTTGAAAAACCGGCTCGCTGGCCGGCGTCACGTGCTGAAGATCGCGCGACGCGAACTCCACCGGCGCAGCCAGTGCGGCGACCGAGTCTTCCGGGCGGCCGGCCTTCATGCAACGGAATCCATAGGTCGGGTGCCGCGCGAAGGGTGATTGCGCATCCGCGTCGGTGAACATGTACACGGGTTCGCTCCACGCCCCTCCGAGGACGTAGCGCTTCGCGCCCGACGCATTCAGGCACCATTCCTTGACGTTCCCTGCCATGTCGGTTGTCCCGCCGCGCGTCGCGCCGCCGGAACCGACAGGCTGCAGGCCTTTTCCGCCGAAATTGCTGGCGGGAACGACGGTGCCGCTGAGCCTCTGATCGGCCGCGCGGCTCCAGTGGAAGATTGTCGGCAGCGATTTGCCGGCCCATCGCGCGTACGCAGACGCTTCGTACCAGCTCACGCCCGCCACCGGATACGCCTCGTGGCCGGCCGGGTACGACCCGAGCTCCCAGGTCGCTGGTCCCGGACGTCCGGTCGCGTCTTTGAACTGTCCGACCGCCGTCTCGAATGTAAGTGTTTTCCCGTCGCTGACCATCGGCTCGCGCCACAATTCCGCGCGCCGGTATCCACCATCATCGACAAAGCGTTTGAACTCGCCGTTGGTCACCTCGTGACGGTCGATCCAGAAGTCGGGGATGGAGACGGACGGAAGGTGATCGAGACCCGGAATGAAGATGTTGAATGGCTGTCCGGCCGCCGCAATGAGTACCATGCCGGGAGGCACCACTGCCGTCGGGAGGAGCTTGAAGGTGAAGCGTGGAGGCCAGAACGGTCCGGGGCCGACGTCTTCGGCCGTCTGACGACCGGCCATCTCGGCTTTCCAGAGCATCAAGCCGCGCGGCACAGTCACGTTCTCGATCGGGGCCTTCCCAACAGCCCGCCATTCTGCATCCCTCCGGCCGTACGGTCGGTAGGACACCTCTGCGCCCGTTGGCTCCGACGCGAGTGTGGCGGTTCGCGACACCAGGCGAATCTGCTCGGCGAGCAACGGGTCATCAGGGATGTACCGGCGCGCCTGCTGCGCGAGGTCGAATGCCTCGACGAACCGATCGGCTCCCGCAAGCTTGATGATTTCCGGGAGCGCCTGCTGTCGCGCCCAGCGCACCTTGGCATTCTTCTGGGCCCACCAGATCGCGGCCGCGCCGAGCGCGATGACAGCCATGATGACGGCCGCAATCTGCACACGGCGCGCCGAACGGCTTCTCGCGACGACCGCCGCCTGCTGACCTGACGAGAGCCGCGCGTGGTACGCGGACGCGAGATTCCGGATCGCGTCCGCCGTGACCGTGCGGCGCTGACGATCGCGCACAAGCGTGCGGTTGACGATCTCTTCCAGCTCGGGGGCCACGTCCGGCCGCAGCGTCCGGATCGGTGTGGGTGCGGCGGTCAGCACCGCGTGGATGATGGCGAGCGAGTTCGTCCCCGCGAACGGCGGACGCCCCGCAAGCATCTCGTAGGTGACGATGCCAAGCGACCAGAGGTCTGACCGCGTGTCCACGAGCTCTCCGGCAGCCTGTTCCGGCGACATGTAAGCGGCAGTGCCCACGGTCGTCCCCGCCCCGGTCAGTTGCGTCGACGTGTCCCCTGACTCAATCTTTGCGATGCCGAAGTCCAGCACCTTCACCTGTCCCGCCGTCGTCAGCATCAGGTTCGAGGGTTTCAGGTCGCGATGGACGATGCCGGCGTTGTGGGCGGCCGCAAGGGCGTCGGCAACCTGGGACAGGATGCGGGCGGCGTCGGCCATCGGGAGCGCTCCCCGGCTGACACGCTGCGCCAGCGTTTCCCCGTCGTAATGCGCCATCACGATGAAGGGCTGACCGTCGGCATCGCCAATCTCGTAGATCGTGGCGATGTGAGGATGGTCGAGCGCACTGGCCGCGCGCGCTTCGCGAAGGAGACGCGCGGCTGCCTCCGGGTTGCGCGCGGTGGCCGGCGTGAGAAACTTCAGCGCGACCCGCCGGCGGAGGGTCATGTCCTCGGCCAGATAGACAGTGCCCATGCCGCCCGCGCCGATCTGGCTGATGATGCGATAGTGCGAGATCGTGGTGCCGATCATGGATCGGCGGATTCTAGCAGGTCAGAGGCGCAGAGATGCTACGAATGGAGCCCGTTACGCCGCTGAGTTCGTCACCGCGACCGGGGCGATCTCGGCAAGGCTTCCCAAATAGTCCCGCGTTTCGAGCAGGGAAGAAGCCACGTGATTTGCGCCGGCATCGCGCAGGACCTGCGTGCTTTCATCGGCGAGCGCGGGCGGCGCCCAGCGCCCGACAACGATGCGCACGTCCGGTAGCGCCACGCGCAGCCGCTTGACCAGATAACGTGTCTTCGATGGCGCGCTCGGAGGCAGATCCGCAATGCACACGATAGAGGCTTTGTGCGTCTGGACCTGCGTGACGAGCTCCGATGCCAGCATGCGTGCCTGCGTGATTTCTAGAGCGAGCGGCAGAGGCGTCAGGAGCTGCGCGAGCATGACCAACGCGAGCTCGTCGGCGGCACCGTTGACCGCATAGCCGACCACGGCGAGCGGCGTACGCGGTCCGGAAACCAACAGGTCAGGCGCTGCCTTCGTTTCCGGGTTGAGTTGCCGAATTGATCCTGCCGCGTCCACGATGAGTTCCCGCGTGAGATCCAGAACGGACGTTTCTTCATCGGGCGACAACCGCTGCTCGATGCGGTCACGTTCGGCGTAGTTGAGCGCGGGCAGCAGCAGCGTGTCGTAGACGGATTCTGGCGGTTCCGTCTTGACGTAGCGGTCGATCAAGTCGGCGGCCTCGCTCTGGTCGCGCGCGAGCAGGCGCTGGTAGTAGCCGTACCCCGATGAAAGGGGCGGCGTATCAGCCATGAGCATGCCCACGAATCCGAGCCCTGGCACGTGCTTGCCGAGCACCACCAGGCAGACGGTCAGCGGCGTCGCGAGGAGCAGGCCGAGCGGCCCCCAGAGCCACGTCCAGAACGCAACGGAGACGAGCAGCGCGACCTGCGATATGCCGGCGGCTCCCGCATACAGCGCTGTCTCGAGAACCAGGTTGGTGAACACTTCGAGAACAAGCAGGAATCCGACGACGAGCAGCGGACCTCTCCAGCCGTCGAGCGCCGCAAGGCTGATGAGAATGGGGCCCCGGCAGCGAGAACCGGACCCACATACGGAATGAATCGAAGCGCCGCGCCGAGCATCCCCCACACGAACGGATACGGCACGTCAGGAAGTACAGTCCGGCGGCGACCGCGATGCCGTAAATCAGATTGACGAGAGACTGCATGAGCAGCTGACGGCTGACGCGGGTGCCTGCCTCGTCGAATGCCTTGGTCGTGATCGCGAGCCGCCCCTGCCCGAAGAGACTGATCAGTCGATCGCGGAGATCCCGGCGTTCGAGCAGCATGAAGATGACCATCGCCAGCACGAGGGCCGCCGTGCTGAGAGGGCCGAGCACCGGACCCAGCCAGGCGAAGCCGGCTAGCCCCGACGGCTCTTCCGCCGCGATGACGACCGGCCGCGACATCGTGCCCGTGGGCGGCGGCGTCTCGCCAAGTTCGGTTTTGATCTCGTCGAGGGTGGTCTGCAGCTTCTCGACCGTGCCGCCCCTGCCGGCGCCGCGCACGTCAGCAATCTTGTGGCGGATGTTGGCGCGATAACCGGGCAGGTCGCTCGCCAGCCGATCCAACTGCCGGGTCAAACCCCAACCCGCAAGGCCCAAGCCGGTGAACACGAGTGTGACGACGAGGAGGACGGCGGGGACGCGGCCAATCCAGCGCTCGAGCCACGTGACTGGAGGCGTGAGGACGAACGTCAGAAGAACGGCGAGCGCGAACGGCACGAGCACCGCCTGCGCCCAGTAAAGGACGACGACGACCAGGACGCAGCCGGCGAACGTCGCCCACGCTTTCAACGTCTTGGACGAGTCGTCCATGTTCCCTGCACCCGGCCTTGCCGGTCGTTCACTTATCGCTGCCCGCTGTCGGCGATCTGCATCGACTGGCGCACGCGGCTGAACGTGTTCAAGTAGGTGCGCGCTTCGTCTGCCGGCGCGACGCCGATGATGAACAGCACGCTCCCGTCGCGGAGTTGCACAGTCGAGACGTTCACCGCTTCGGTGTCGCCCGTGACTTCCGAGACATTGCTGAGCGTGGTCGTCAGCCCCTGACGGCCGCCGATGTTGGTCCGGCTGTAACCGCCCTGGCGCCGCAGCTGCGGGTTGGACTCCGCGAAGCCGCGCACGAGCTGTTCGGTGATCTGCTGCAGGTTGCCCCCTTCAGCACGCGTCACCCCGACTTCGACGCCGTGTGTGAAGACGGACTGACCGTTCTGCGTACGGAAGTATCCCCCTTCGGGCGCGTAGGTGACCGTGCCGCCTCCGCCACCGATCTGCTGCCAGTTGCCGGGCACGCTCAGACGCAGAAAGTCTCCGGGTTGGTAAGTGCGCCACTGACGCCAGTTGCCCGCGGGTGGCTTGGAAATCGTCGGCCGTATCTGCCCTGCCCTCGACCCGCATCATCGCCGCCTCGCGGTTGATCGCTTCGTAGCGGTTACCGGGATCGGGGTGACTGCTCAACCACTCGGGTCCGCGATTGCCCCCTTGCTGCTGGATGGTGCGGAACATGTTGGCCATCTGACGGGGATCGTAGCCGGCGCGCGCCATGATCTGCGCGCCGAGCAGGTCGGCTTCGCGCTCATATTCGCGGCCATATTTCAGGAAGTACGCGCCCAGGCCGAACTGCGATCCCTGCGAGATCACCTGGCCCGTGCGTCCGCCCACGATCGCGCCGAGCACCTGACCGGCGATCGCGCCGATCTGGAATTTCTGGCCCTTGGACGCCTGCACTGTTCCGTGGCGAAGGACTACGTGGCTGAGCTCGTGCGCCATCACACCGGCGACCTCCGCGTCCGTGCGTGCCGCCTCGATCATCCCGCGGTTGAGGAACATCGGCCCGCCCGGCAATGCGAAGGCGTTGATGTCCTTGAGGTTCACTACCTCGAACGAGTACCGGAACGAGGGCTGCCGCAGTGCCTCGGGAATCTGGTCAACGAGCCGTTCGCCGATCCGCTCGACGAAGTTCTCCGTCGTGCGGTCGTCCAGCATCGGCATCTGCTGACGCACTTCGGCAGCCGCCTGCTGACCGAGCTGGACGTCCTGCGCGGGCGTATAGCGATTCTGGCGCGGCTCGATCCGCGTCTGCGCGGACAGCGTCGTCAGACTCAGGAGCACGGCCGCGACGGCGTGAACTGCAGTCGAGGTTGGCCGAATTGGTGAATTCATACCCCGAATGCTGCAAGGTTAACGCCGTATGCGGTCAGGCCTTGAATGCTCGCGTTTTTCACGATCACTGAACGCAGGCCCCACGAAGCTGTCCCCCCAGCCGACCATCACATTAGGTCAACAGCAGGATCTCCGACGGTTGGACGTACGCCCAAAACGGCTTGACAATTGCAGAGCTGCGGTGACAGGGAAGATTCGACGACGCTTGTCCAAGGGGGCCTTCATGGTTGCGGGCAGCCACCGGGATTGCAGGGGAGTCGGCACCCTGCCGCCCGTCTTCGACATATTGAACACCGGTCACTGCGAGCCCTTGAAGGCCGGAGTGCACGGCGTCCTTCTGGCGACGGTGGCCGTTTGCGCCGCCTATAATGCGGCCGCGTGGCTCAAACGCCGGCAGCGCCACCTTGCGGTGAACTTCATCATCTACGGCGCGGCGGTGCTGTTCGAGCGCCGCCACGTGCAGCAGCACCTGGCTGCCTGCGCGCCACGGCCGAAGCCGCGACTGGTCGCGGGGACCGACCTCAGCGACGCCGCCTGACCTTCGGGTCCGGGCGGCAAATGTCTGACCGGGAGGCGACTCTCGCGGTCAGCGCGACTCGGTCTTCTTTGTCAGCGTCACGGTCTTTGGATCGACGGTAATCTCCTTCAGGCGCGTGGCGACCTCCGGAGGCATCGATTCCTGAAAGCGGCCGCCCAGGTGCTTCGCCAGGAACTTCTCGATGGCCGCGAACATCGCCATGTTGTTCACCGGCCGTGCGAACCCGTGTCCTTCGTCGGGCGCGACGATGTATTCGACCGGGAAGCCGCGGTTGCGCAGCGCCACGACGATCTGATCGGATTCCGCCTTCTTCACGCGCGGATCGTTGGCCCCCTGGACGACGAGGAGCGGGGTCCGGATCTTAGCGGCCGCAAACAGCGGCGATTGCCGTTCCAGCTGTTTCTTTCCGTCCGGCGTCGTCGGATCCCCCATCCGCATGTGGAACATCTTGCGCCCCGCCTCCCAATAAGGGGGGATGGACTCGAGCAGCGTCATCAGGTTGGAGGGGCCGACGATCGAGACCGCGGCCGCGTACAGGTCGGGGGTGAACGCCACGCCGGCCAGGGTGGCGTAACCACCGTAGGAGCCGCCCAGGATAGCGACCCGTTTCGGATCCGCGACCCCTTGACTCACCATGTGCTTGACGCCCCAGGTGATGTCGTCCTGCATCTTGTTGCCCCACTCGTTGTTCCCCGCGTTGAGGAACTTCTCGCCGTAGCCGGTCGATGCCCGGAAGTTCGGCTGCAGCACCGCGTAGCCGCGGTTGGCAAAGAACTGGGCCATCGAGTCGTAGCCGAACGTATCGCGTCCCCAGGGACCGCCGTGCGGGACGACGACCAGCGGCAGGTTCTTCGCCGGCACGCCTTTCGGCACCGTGAGGTAGGCGGGGATCTCGAGGCCATCGGATGACTTGTAGCGGAGCGGCGTCATATCCGCCAGCGACGGGCGCGGCAGCTTTTCGCGAACCGCGTACTGCTTGATCAGCGCTTTCGTGTCCCGGTCGAAGATGTAGCGCTCGCCCGGTTCTGTGTCGGTCGATGCCACAACCATCCATTTACGTTCATCCGCCGTCGATCCGCCGAAAGAGATCTCCATCCCCGGCAGCTTCTCGGTGATCCGCTTGTAGTCGGCCTCGTAGTCCTTGTCGCGGAAGTACACGCGCATCGTGTCGCCGACGTAGACCGTCCCGACCAGTTCGTCCGTTTTTTCGGAGAACAGCGCCTGACCGAAATCCACTTGATTGTCGGGGTCGAATTCGACGAGCTCCTCCTTTTTCGATTCCGGATCGAACAGGACCAGCCGTTCCAGATCCGGCTCGCCGCGGTTGGTGGTCATGTAGACGCGCGTGTTGCCGGAATGGAACTGAATCGGCCCGCAGGTCTCGAACACGGAGCAGCTGTAGACCTGTTCGAACGCGGTATCGGTCACGCGCAGGATCTCGTTATCGCCGTTTGCGGCCGTCCGCAAGGCCAGACGCAGCTTACCGGCGCGATCGAACATCCAGCCGGCGATGCGTTCCGTGTTCTTCCGGAGCAGCGTACGCTCGCCCGTCGAGATGCGAACCTGGTAGAGGTCATGCCAGGCGGGATCGCGATCGTTGAGCCCGACGTGAATCAGGTCGGCGTTGTGGCGCGGGACGTCGTAAATAATCGCGCGCGCCCCCTTGGCGTCCGTCAGATTGCGGGCCTTCGGGACGTCCTTGCCCGTCTCCGCGGGATCGGCAGGGTTCACGGCGTAGACGTTGAAGTTCTCGTCGCCCCCCTGGTCCTGAACGAAGAGGATGTACTTGCTGTCCCGGCTCCAGAAAAACGCCGGAATCGGCCGTCTGGTCTCGGCCGTCACGCGCACCGCCCGATCGAAAGGTTCCGCGATCTTCTTCACCCAGATGTTCAGCGTGCCGTTCCACGGCTTCCGGAAGGCGACGTATTGACCGTCGGGCGAGAGCGTCGCGCTGCTGATCTCCGGATTGCCGAAGAACAACTCGCGGTCGACGAGCGGCGGAAGTCCGGCCTGCTGAGCCGACGGAGCTGCAGCCGGAGTCATCTGGGCCGAGGCCCGCGGGGCGGCAACGAGGGTAGCGCAGACCGTGACGGCGACCACGCACGCGCGCGCCGCCCGGCACCGTGCGGAGGGTCGCAAAATGGATGGGAGAAGGTGTGTCTTCATATTACGGAATCATACGACGAGGCGCCCCGGACTACCATGGAGACATGTTCGACCGGCGGCAGCTGAGACTTCGCGTGATGGACGCGCTGGAGCGCCTGGGTAAGCAGTTTCGGTCGCGAGAGGAACTATGGCCGATTCGGATCCCGCGCGAGCCGGTGCCGCTCGATGACGTGATCGAGCAGGCGATGTCCGACGACAACCGGTCGTTCGATCCAATCGCGCTGCGGGCTCGGACGCTCCTCCACCTGCAATGGCGCGACGGGAGCACGTGGGAGGCCTGGGTGATCATTCTGCCCTCCGGCGTCAAGCTGTACTGCGACTCCAGCCACGCCGGCGACGACGAGACGCGCGTGCTCGCATCGGGCGGGCCGAACGCGGGCGACGAATCCGATCGGCTGTTCCTCCAGCTGCTGTCCGAATCAGGCGGCCAGCACTTTGGCCTCGAGATGGCCGGCGGGGCGCCGTCGCGGGTGCGGTCCTGCATCAGGGATCACGACTTCCTGGAGGACGTCTTCGTCGAGCTCTTCGAGGTCACGAGCTCCGAGGAGTCGGTGCGCGCCGAACTCGCGGCGGCCGGTCCGCAGAAACTGGATGATTCCGACGCGGATGGGACCGACTTCAGATCCGACGTACGGCGCTGGCTGGCGCAGGCATTGGAATCATCGTGTTGACGGCTGGCACTTTCGCCTCCACCCCCTTATAATCCGCGAACCGAAATGACGAACACCGAGCAGGTCCAACCGGCCAGCGAGCTCGCCAGACTCGCGGCGTTACACCGGTATCGAATTCTCGACACCGAACCAGAGCGCGCATTTGACGATCTGACGCTCCTCGCCTCGCGGATCTGCGGCACGCCGATGGCGCTCATTACGCTCGTCGATTCCGACCGGCAGTGGTTCAAGTCGCGCATCGGTTTTTCCACAAGCGAGACCTCTCGCGCGGTGTCGTTCTGCACGCATGCCATCGAGCAGCGCGATCTCTTCATCGTGCCCGACGCATGCGCCGACGCGAGTCTCCGCGACAGCCCGCTGGTTACCGGGGACCCGCACATCCGTTTCTATGCGGGTGCGCCGCTCGTTACCCCTGATGGTCATGCACTCGGTACCTTGTGTGTGCTCGATCACGTCTCGCGCACGCTCACACCCGAGCAGCTCGAGGCGCTCGAAGCGCTGCGCCGGCAGGTGGAGTCACAGTTGGAGCTGCGGTGGAAGATCACCCAGCTGAAACAGACACTGGCGGAACGGGATCGCGCGCAGGCGGAACAAGCGGCGCTGACGAACGAAGTGCGGGCTGCGCTCGAGAGCGTCTCCAAGTTGAGCGGATTGATGCCGCTCTGCTCCACCTGTCAATTCAGCATGACGATTCCTGCGGATCCCGCCGCCATTCCCACCGTCACCGACGGCGTCAAGCAGGTGCTCCACGAGAAGAGGTGGACGGAAGAAGACATCATGGCGGTGGAGCTCGCGCTGCAGGAGGCGGTCGCCAACGGAATCCGCCACGGC
>JAIVJE010000080.1 GCA_020200195.1 Acidobacteriota bacterium
CAAGTGTATTGGTGTTGCTTGAGGAGAGTCGCCGGAATCGCTTTACAAGCGTGCTCCTTCAACCACTCGGACATCTCTCCGTCTTTAGAATCAATGGTTTGCGAGCGGTCTGACGGTGATTATCGCACACGCCGGCGGCGTCGAAGCATTTTCGTCGATCACCTTTCGATTCAACGGTTTAAGGCTGCCAAAGGACGTGCGTCGAGGAAATTGTGTCAGACCTCGCAATCTCTTGAGATCACTTGCAGGCGATGGCGAGCGACGCGAAGCAGCCAAGGCTTGACGACGGACGGTCCTCGACTCGCCCCGGCGATGCCGTGCGGGCTTTAGAGAACCCGACGAGCGACATCGACGAGATCGTTCTGCGAAGCTCGCGCTTCATGAAGATAGGGAGCAACTCGTCGCGGAATGGATCGCCGCGAACCGAACCGAGGAGCAGAGAATCCGCAAAACAGCAGAACTGCTGCCGATGGACGAAGCTTGAACGCGCTCGGGGCTTCAGAGTGAACGGCCTGCCGATCCATGTTCGCGACGGCGCTGAACGCCTCCAGGATTTCCGCGAGCAGCGGGGCAACCTATCTCGTCGTATCACGGGCTGACATCTCCGTGCGCAACGCCAGCGCCGATGAAGGCGACGGCCGCACAGTGGATGACGGTCCAGGAATTCCAGACCCTCGTTCCCGATGCCCACGTGATATGGGTGGAGTGGCCGATCGTGAAGACCGCACTCGTCATGCATTCCGCGCTATTCGGCGCGGAGCAACACGACCGGATCCGAGGCGGCGGCGCGGCGGGCCGGTAGATAGCAGGCGGCGAGCGCGACGACCAGGACCGCCGCCGCCGTCACCCCGTACGTCAACGGGTCTCGCGGCGCGACGCCGAAGATGATGGCCGAGACCGCCCGCGCCAGCATCGCCGATACGCCCAGTCCGATCGCGATGCCGAGCACCGTCAGCACGACGCCGTCGCGGATCACATCGACGAGCAGGCGTCGTGGCGAGGCGCCCACAGCGGCGCGAATCGCCAGCTCGCGCTGACGCTCGACGACCGAGCGAATCAGCGCGCCGGACAAGCCTACGATGCCGAGCAGTGCGGCGCCAATCGCGAAAACTCCCACCAGGCTGAAGCGCGCGGCACGCGGCGCCAGCGCGACATCCACGACGGCTTCAAGCGTGCGCGCAGGCGAGAGCGGCATCGACGGATCGGCGTCACGCACGATCCGCATCAACGGGGCGGTCAACGCCGCAAGGTCGCCCGTGGTTCGCGCGACGAGGAACCCCGATCGCAGCGGAATCTGCTGCCACGGCACATACACACCGCCATGTGCCGGTGTGTCGAGGCCCGAGTACCGGATGTCGCGGACGACGCCGATGATACGCGGCTTGACGCGCTTACCAGAGGCCATCGGTAGCGACAGATTGAGCGTGCTGTCGATCGCCGTGCTGGTCACGAGTGCCAGATGTTTCAGCGCCGCTTCGCTCATGACGCACGTCGGGTCACTCGACAACGTGTCGGCCTGCGTGAATACGCGGCCGGTGACGATGCGTGCCCCTAGTGCGTCGAAGTAGCCGTCGGTCACAGGGACCAGATCGAACGCGCGCGTGGCATTGACGGTGCCTTCCGATGTGGACACACGAATCGTGAAGACCACCCCGCCCGCGCTTGGCGGCAGCGCCCCGCCGATCCCGGCGGCGACGACGCCCGGCAGCTGGCGCGTCTCGTCGAGGATCCGGCGTACGATCGCGAGTCGTCCAGCCGCGTCGGCCGTGGACTCCCCAATCGGAATCGCCATCGTCACCACGCGCTGCCGCGCGTCGAGCCCGAGATCCGTACGGGACACCGCGAGGAGCGTGCGCCCGAGCAGCCCGGCGCCCGTGAGCAAGACGACGGTCATGGAGAGCTGAAACACGACCAGAGCGGCCCGTACCTGACGGCCGCCGCGCGATCCAGTTGTCGTAGTCGTCCGCAGCACCGAGGCCAAGCCTGTGCGACGGAGCGTGACCAGCGGCGCCCCGGCACAGACCAGCATGATGAGCACACCCGCAGCGATGGCGCCCAGGGCAATCGGCGTGTCGGCTGGCAGGGTCGCCGTCGCCGGCAAGTCTAGGCCCGTCGTCTGCTGCAGGAACGCGGTCGCCAATCGCGCGATCCACCATCCGCCAAGGCACCCAGCGCCCGCCAGGATCGCCGTCTCCATCAGGGCGATCGTCAATAGCCGCGTACGGCTCGCGCCGAGCGCCACGCGCACCGCGAACTCGCGCGTGCGCGCAATCGCGCGGTTCACGAGCAACATCGCGACATTCGCGCAGGCCACCAGCAGCACGAGCAGCGCGGCGACGAGAAACGTCAGCAGGACCGGCCGCGACTCTCCGAGGACCGACGTGTGGAGCGACTTCACCTCCAATTGCCAGTTGTCCTTCTGTTGCTCCGGCACAAGGCTCGGCAATGCCGCGGTAGCGTCCGCCCTCGCGGAATCTATCGAACGACCGGGCGCCACACGCGCCACCATCTGGTAGTACCGTGAGTCGTTGTTCTCGACGATCTGGAGCGCTCCGGCGCCGCGCGCCAGCGTCCAGATGTCGGCATCGCTGATCACTTTGAAGCTCGCAGGCAGAACGCCGACGACGCGTAGTGGTCGCGTGCCGATGGTGAACGCGCGGCCGATCACCGTCGCAGGGTCGCCTGGACTCATCCGCTCCGCGAAGGCGCCGCTGACCACGGCTTCATCCACAGGCGATGTATCGTCGATCAGCCGACCGAATCGGCTCCGCACTCCCAGTACTTGAAACCAGTTGCCGACGACGTACGCGGCGCGCACTTCGCTGGGCGCGCCCCCGCTGCGGAGGGTGATGCGCTCGCTGCTGTAGCCCGTCAGCAGCAGCGAGTTGGCGAGCCGCTCTCGCCACCGATCGAAGTCGTTGAGTTTGATGCCAGACCTCACCGACGTCGCAACATAGAGCTGCGTCAGTGTGACCAGCCGGTCGCCATCCGGAAATGGCAGAGGCCGAAGCAAGCCGCCGTACGCCACGGCGGCGGCCGTGATGCTGGCGCCAGTCCCGAGGGCCAGCACGACCGGAGACCAGATCGGAGTACAAGCGGTTCAACATACGGGGCATTTGACACCACATTCGTCGATCCGGCCAACGCCTCCTCCGGACGGCTACTCGACGACGATCACGACGTAACAATGCCGGCTGAATCAGGCGGCGCTGTGGACGCTGTTCAGGCGCGTGCCTCAAGCTGCTGACTGGAGTGATGGGTCGTATCAGGGCCCGCGGAAAAACGTTTGACCTCGACAGCAGTCCTTGTTGTTGACCGCCGTGCAGACCATCAGCGCGCGAGCGGAGCGGAGTTTGGGACGTCACTTTTGACCGCGCTGGAGTCGTTCGCCCTGGTGATGGGACGGCTAACGTACGATGTCGACGGCGGTCCGGAGACCGCGTACAGCTTCGAACGATTCGCGGAGCTGGGACGCGATTACACGATGTTCTTCGATGTGCGTGCGCGGAAGTTAAGCGCCGGTTTGTGTCAGAACTGTGTCAGATGACCCGTGAAACCCCGGTCAAACACTGTCATTTACGGGCACGCGCCGACGCACATCGTTGTTGCTGGAAGTCGTTGGTGGGAACCACGTTGCTGCGTTTTGGTGTGCGTCGGCACGCCCGGCCGGAATCTATTTCCAAGCGTGCTCCTTCAACCACTCGGACATCTCTCCGTCTTTAGAATCAACAACTTGCAAGCGATCGCCCACTGATTATCGCACACGCCGCCGACGATCGGCGCGTTGAGTTCGATACCATTTGTAATCAGCGGTTTGAAGCGGACGTGAGGAACGCGCGTCCGAGAGTTGTGTAAGACCTCCCAATGTCCTTCGACCGCTTGCGGCGATCTCCGATCGATGTCCGAACGGAGCGACCAGCGCCGAAAGGCGGCTGCTGGCGGCGACTCGATACGGAGGAAAGGCCGAGAAACGGCTGGCATCACGGCCTCGAGAACACCGCCGACGGAGCCGCGCTCGTGGAGCGCCGAACGGCTAGTGCGAAGACTCCCAAGGAGACCGCTAGCACTCGACGGGATTCGTGCAGCGCTCACCGGCAACCGTGCGCTCGACGTGGAGCATCTAACCACCCTCACTCCGCTGACACATGCGATGGTGTTGCGAACATCGGCGGCGCCGAAGCTCACCGGTGGCTCGAACTGATCGCAAGAGCATGGTGAGCGCGCGCAAGACGGTGGTGTCTGTCGGCAGTGGATGAAGTTCGACCTGAATGGAATTAGTGTTCGGCTGACCGAGCCGTACGGATCTTCCAACTCAGCACCGCGTGACCGGCTGAGGCGGCGAGGGCCACCAGAATAACAATTGCAGTCCCGTGCCATGCGAGAGTGACCGCGTCGCTCGGATGTGGACGCGCCATGCACGCGGCGAGGCTCGCGGGCACCGTGATAGCGAGGGCGGCGAGTCCTGTGGTCAGCCCTGGTGCAAGCGGCGCCCCCCTTCGAAGCATGCGTGCCATCGTGAGGCCCGGGATCGCCCCAGCTACTCCGATTAAGGCGACGCACGCCAACTCGCCGGACGCTGCCAGATTCATGTCGTGACGCGTCCACTCGTGCATCGCCCCAAGACTCAGGCTGCCCACCCACACGAATGCCGTAATGGCGGCCAGCCGAAGGAGCCCTCTGGGATATCCCGGAACCGTGAGAGCGAATGCCGCACCGGCTGCCGTCGCCGCAGTCGCGCCGGCGGCCAGTTGCTGGAAAACAAACAGCCCGCCACGCGCGTTCGCCGCGATTTCGGAAACCGGGGCCATCATCAGCACCAGCGCACCAAAATAGACGAGCGTTCCCACAAGCCATGCCGTCGATCTGATCCACGGGTCTGCAAGTGGCCGCGTCGGCGCCACGGTATCCGCGAGCGTGTCGATCAGGCGTTCCGTGTTCATGTGCGGGTCGCGTTTCGCGTGAGTGCTTTTCGAAGTGCGGCAATCGCGCGGTGCGTGGCCACCTTTAACGCGCCGATGGTGGTGCCCGTCATGGCTGAAGCTTCTCTGAGCGAAAGCCCTTCGATCTTCAGCAGCTGAAACGCCTGGCGCTGTCGGGCGGGCAGCATCCGAAGTGTGTCGGCCAGCGCCACCAGATCGTCGGAGGTCTCTTGTCCTGAATTCGCCTTTGGGTCTGCAAAGGTTACGTCCGCGCCTTCCATCAGCACCTCATGCGCGGTCGTCCGCCGGTAACGCCGGGCGGCGTCGGCCAGGCGGTTCCTCGTAATCGCGAGCAGCCACGGCATGAACGGACGGCGCGGATCGTAGGTCGCGCGCACGGCATGTACGGACAGCAGTACGTCCTGAATCAAGTCCTCGATGTCCTCGGGACGCGCAGAGGCACGCCGGCGCAAGAGGGTGCGGCGAATGCGAGGCGTGATCGATCGCAAGAGTTCGCGGTAGGCGACGGCATCGCCTTGTTGAGCCGCTCGCATGAGCTCTTGCAGCCGATCGTCGGATAGCGCAGGCGCGTCCATGAATCGCAATCGCCAGTCTATGGCATGCGTAACCTTTTCGGCCCCTTTTGCGAACCCTTGTAATGGCGGACGGAATTGTCGGAGCGCAGCTCAAGGAGAAGGTCATGCGTACGAGCTTCGGAGCATCGATTGTTGCCGGCGTGGCTGCGGGAGTGATCTTCGGACTGATGATGCAGGTGATGACCGTTCCGGCCCCGGATGGTTCGCGAATGCCGGTCATCGCGATGGTCGGACAGATCGTGGGTTCACCCACGGTCGCGATGGGCTGGCTCTTTCACCTGTTCAACAGTGCTGTGATAGGCGCCCTCTTCGGCTGGCTCATTGGTCCTCGCGTCAGCGGTCACGGATCCGGGCTCGGCTGGGGAGCGGCATACGGATTCGCCTGGTGGATTCTCGGGGGCCTGATCCTCATGCCCGTGTTGTTGGGTATGCCGCCCTTCGCACCCGTGATGATGCCGGAGATGCAGATGGTCGCCATCGGAAGCCTGGTGGGTCATCTGATTTACGGACTCATTCTGGGCGGTGTGTATGTGACCGTTGCGCGTGGCGCTCGAGTCGCAGTCGGCCGAGTGACTCCGCTCGGCTCCAGTTGATATGAACACTGGGAACGCCATTAACCAGGAGATCAACATAATGAAGTCACTGCTTGTAGCTCTCGTCACCTTCGTCGCAATCAGTGCGGCTGCGATTCTCGCGCAGCAGCCGCCGTCCTCATCGACCGCCCGGGCAGAACAGGCGATCGCCTCGTGGAAAGCGAAGCCGGCGGAGGTCGCTCGTACGATGATCAAGAAGTACGGCCAGCCCCAGGAGGTGACCTCGAACCGTCTCGTGTGGCATAACAACGGCCCGTGGAAGTTCAGCGAGCTGGTCAACGAGGAGATCCCGCACAGCTTCCCGATGCCGCACGCCGACATGCTGTATCAGTCGATCGCGTATCGCATCGAACCCGATAAGGCCGACGAGCTGATTCAGTACGACGGGAGCGTGATCCTGGAGCGCACAAAGGGTGAGATCGCCGCACGCTGCGACAAGGAAGAAGCCAACTTCCTGGCGATCAACCTGGCCCACGATATTGCCACGGGAAAGCGCAGTGTTGATGACGCGCGCCGGTTCTACGCGGAATCGATCCAGGCAATGATGAAGACTGGAAAGCCAAACGAATACTTGCAGGGGTTCAACTTCACGCCTCCCTCAGGGGATCAGGGTGATCGCGATAAACCCTTTGGCCCCATCGGCACACCTGGAAAGGACTGACACGTTCTCGCACCTCGGAGGAACGACGCGCGCGGGTGCGTCGTTCCGCTTTCAGGTCGCATGACCACGACACCGGTCGAGGGTCACCCGCACCACGCCCGTTCGCGATCGGCCAGCGGCTATCCGACGATGGAGACGTCATGAAGCCGGACGATGCCAATGGAACCCGTGACGCGCGGTCGCGTCCGTTTCGCGTACTCGTGATCGCCGGGTCGGATCGCCGCCAATACAACTGCCCTGGCGTGGATTCGAAGGCGCGCACGCTGATGCTCCGAATGGCCGACCGGCTGCCCCAGGAATGGGAAATTGACCTGGAGGATCTGGGGAATGTGTACGGTCGCGCGCACATTCAGAGTTGCAATGCGTGCGTGTCCACGTCAATGGCCCTGTGCGTGTGGCCGTGCAACTGTTACGAACGCGGGAGCAAGGACGAACCCGATTTGATGTGGGACCTCGACCTGTATGCTCGCCTGGATCTCGCGGATGCGTGGGCGATCATCGGACCGGTGAACTGGTACGGCCCTTCGAGCAACCTCAAGGCGATGTTCGACCGCCTGGTGTGCATGAACGGTGGAAATCCTCGCGAGGAACTGATCGAACACAAGAACCCCGAACTGGCGATGCAGCTCGAACATCGCCCGGAGTGGAAGGATCTGAGCCGCAACCACCTCGAGGGCCGGCTGGCGGCCGACCGACGATTTCATCCGGCGGGTCACGATCAGAGGGAAGGTCGAGCCCGGGCCCTTTCGGGCCTACGGGTACGTCCCGCCGAGCCATCGATGGGCAGATCTGAAACTGAAGTGGAGAGGACTGCGCATGGCGATGGGTGTGCCGCCTGGCGATTCGTCCCCGGCCGAACAGCAGGAGCGCGACCTGAATCGAGACGCCACGCTGCACCCCTCTCGAAGCGAAGTCGAGAACCAAAGCGATTAGTGTCGTCGGTGTAAGGTCGAAGGCGTGCTCTCGCTCACTGGGAAAGAAGGCGCGGCGACGCCTGACCCTCGGTCGTCGCCTCGCCTCTGGCTCCTGATCGCCGCCAATGGGATGCTGCGTGTGGCCGGTGGGGCGAGTGCAGTGCTCGTCGGCCTTTATGTAGCGGATCTGGCAGGTCGCGGGTTCGGCGTGGGCGCGGGGTTGCTGGGCTCGCTCGCTGCGATCTCGTTCGCCGCGGAACTGGTGGGGGCGGTACCGCTGGGTATGCTCTCGGATGCGGTGTCCGCACGGATCCTGATGACGGGCGGTGCGTTGCTCGCCGCGTTCGCGACGTTCCTCTTTGGAGTCACGCATGAGACAGGCGTGTTTTTCGTGAGCCGCGCGCTCGAAGGGCTCGCGGCCGCGGCGGGCGTGCCGGCCTTGCTGGCGCATCTCGCGGACGCGACGGCGGGCGACCACACGCTTCGCGCCAGGGCGATGAGTTACTTCGAGCTTTCGTTGCTGGCCGGTCTCGCGCTTGGCGGAATCGTTGGCGGTCAACTCTGGTCAGGGCTCGGGACCAGCGCATTCACGGTGCTCGCCCTCCTCCATGTCGTCGTCGCCCTGCTGCTCTTCATCGGGAGTGCCGGGAGTCAGCGTCATCACGCGAGGGAGGTATGGCAAGGCCTGCGGCGGTCGCTGGCCATGCCGGCATTGCGACGACTGGCGCCGATGTGGCTCTGTATGAACGCGATCCTGGGGCTGTGGCTAGGGCCGACTCTGTACTTTCTGCTGACACATCGGTCGGACGGATCGCAGGTGCTTGCGGGGCTGTTCGCCGGCAACCCGGTTGGACTCGGGTGGTTGCTGTTCGCGTACGCAATCGTGTTCGGAACGGGAGTCGTCGCCTGGAGCCGGGTGTTGCCGCGCGTGAACCTGCGACCGGCACTTCGGATTTCGCTGATCGCGATGCTCGGCGTGTCCCTTGCGCTCTTGGCCCTCAATCACATGGGGGAACATCCGCTGCCGCTTCGATGGACGCTGACCGGGGTCATCACGGTCCTCGTCATGGTTGAAAGCGGTTTCACCCCCGCGGCCCTGACGCTGCTCGCCGGCGCTGTCGGCCCGTCGGCCGGCCGTGGAGCGGCGATGGGCATCTATTCGTTTCTGTTGAGCCTTGGCGCGCTTGGTGGAAGCGTGCTCGCAGGCATTGCCGGACGCTGGCTGGCGATCGACGGGCTGATATACGCCACATTTGTCCTCGCACTGGTCGCGCTCGCGCTGCTGCCGCGGCTCGGACCGGCACACTTGCGAGCACAGGAGGCCGAATAGTGGCCCTCGCAGAATTCGACCTCGCGATCGTCGGTGCCGGTGCCGCAGGCCTGATCGCGGCTCGCTTTGCCGCGCAACTTGGCGCGCGGGTGTTGCTCGCCGAGCGCGATCGCATCGGCGGCGACTGCACGTGGACCGGCTGCGTTCCGAGTAAGTCGCTGATTCGCGTCGCCAGGGCTGCACATGAAATCCGTACCGCCGGGCGGTTTGGCATCGGGCGAACGTCGTGCAGTGTGGACATGTCCAGCGTGCGCGACTACGTGCGGGCCAAGGTCGATCAGATTTACCAGCCGACGGCGCCGGAAGCCCTCGAGCGGGAAGGGATCCACGTCGCCCTCGGACCTGCCTCGTTCGAGAACGATCGGACGCTGCGGATTGGAGAACGGTCCGTTACGGCGCGCCGCTACGTGGTGTGCACTGGCGCCGCACCCGTGACGCCGTCGCTTACGGGACTCGAGACGACACCGCACTTCACGTACCACGACATCTTCGATGCCACGGATCTAGCGGAATCGCTCATCGTTATCGGCGGCGGTCCGCTCGGCATGGAGCTCGCGCAGGCGTTTCAACGTCTCGGCAGCAAGGTCACGATCGTGGCGCCGCGCTTACTGCCTCATGACGATCCGGAGGCGGCAGACGTCCTTCGACGCGTGTGCGAGCGGGAAGGAGTCCGCTGGGTCCGGGGGCGCGCGGTCGGGGTCAGGCAGGACGCGGCAGGATTGATCGTCGCCTCGGATGCCGGAATCGATGCGAGCGGGGCCACGCTCCTGGTCGCTGCCGGTCGTCGTCCTAATATCTCGGGGCTCGCGCTCGATCGCGCCGGCGTGATCCATTCGGAGCGCGGCATCCCTGTTGACGACCGCCTGCGCACCAACGTGCCGCACATATACGCGGCGGGCGATGTGCTCGGCGGCGAGCAGTTCTCCCACATCGCGGGCTGGCAGGCCTTCGAGGCAACGCGGAACGCGCTACTGCCCGGCAGCTCCTCCGGCCGTCCAAACCCGATGGCGTGGGTCACGTTCACGGATCCAGAGGTGGCGCAGGTGGGCGTGAGCGAGGCGGCTGCCCGCCGGCGATTCGGCGACGCGATCACCGTCACACGATGGGACATCGCGTGCGTGGATCGCGCGGCGTGCGATGACGATGAGGATGGGTTCATCAAGCTGATCGTGGATCGACGGGGCGTATTGATTGGCGCGACCATCGTGGCCAGTCGCGCCGGCGAACTGAGCGGCGAATTGAGCCTCGCGATCGCCCGGCGCCTCCGGGTCGGCGAGGTCGCCTCTGCGGTCCACGCGTATCCCACCTACGCCACGGCGCTCCAGCAGATGTCCAGTCAGGTCGCGACCGCCCGATGGACGTCGAGCGCTGCCGGCCGCTTCATCGGATCCTGGCTCGGCTTCGCCGGCGGCCGCTGATCTCCAGGACCCATTTCACCATGCACAAGACAGACGCCAACTACGTGTTCTACGAGCTGACGCGGAGCATCTGCCCGGACTGCCGGCGCGTGATCGACGCCCAGGTGATTCTTCGCGACGGCAAGGTCTACATGCGGAAGCGCTGTCCGACCTGTGGCCCGTTCGAGGGCCTTGTCTACGGCGACGCGGCGGCGTATGTCGCGAACGGCAAGTACAACAAGCCAGGGACCATCCCATTGGCCTTCGGCACCGAACATGCGCAAGGCTGTCCCCACGACTGCGGCCTGTGTCCCGACCATCAGCAGCACACGTGTCTGGGGATCATCGAAGTCAACAGCGTGTGCAACATGGAATGCCCGCTGTGCTTCTCGACGGCCGGACCCGGCTTCAGCCTGACGCTCGAAGAGGTCGAGGCGATGCTCGACGACTTCGTGCGGACCGAGGGCGTGCCCGAGGTGGTGCAGTTCTCAGGCGGCGAGCCGACCGTCCACCCGCAAATCATCGACTTCGTCAAGGCCGCGAAGGCACGCGGCATCCGCTTCGTCATGATCAACACCAATGGCAAGCGGATCGCGCGCGACGATCGGTTCGTCGAACAGCTCGCGGAGGTGCAGCCGGCGTTCTACTTTCAGTTCGACGGTTTCGAGCGCCGCACGTCGCTGACGCTCCGCGCCGACGCCGGGATCGTCGAGGAACGAATCCGCGCGCTCAACCGGCTCGCGGCCGCCGGTCTCCACGTCACGCTCGTTCCCGCGATCGAACGTGGCGTCAACGAACACGAGCTCGGTCGGATCGTCGACTTCGCGATCTCGCATCCGGCCGTTCGCGGCATCAACTTTCAACCGGCGTTCCACGCCGGCCGTCATCCGACGCACGATCCGATGCAGCGGATCACGATTCCCGACATCCTGCGGCTCGTCGAGGAACAGACCGCCGGGCGATTTGTCGTGAGCGACTTCATCCCCGTGCCCTGTTGCTTCCCGACCTGTAATGCCGTCACCTATGCGTTCGTCGACGGCGACCGGGTGGTCCCGCTGCCGCGTATCGTCAACGTGTACGAGTATCTGGACTACATCACCAATCGGGTCGTCCCCGACTTCAGCGTCGAGATTCGTGGCGCCCTCGAGGGACTCTGGTCGTCGTCATCGGTGGCCGGATCGCAGAAGTCGCTCGACCAGCTGTCACTGTCCTGCCAGGCCTGCGGCCTGCCCGATGCCGTGACGATTGGCGACCTTGCCGACCACATGTTGATGATCATGACGCAGGACTTCATGGACCCGTGGACCTTCAATCAAAAGAACCTGATGAAGTGCTGCAAGGAGTTTCTGCTGCCGGGCGGCAAGCAGATTCCGTTTTGCGCCTATAACACTGTCGGATATCGCGAGCAGGCGCGCGCCCAGCTGGTGGCGCTCGAGCCGGCCCGACGGGAGGCGCGCAAGGCCGGCCGCCGGTTCGAGCCGGTGCCCGTGACCTTTGAGTTCGGAGAGTCGCGGCCATGAGGCCGGATGCCGAGGCGACCGGGCCGCTGGATGCCAGGGAGGCGGCGCAGGTCAAGCAGTGTTGCGCGCGATTGTACGAGAGCGAGATCGTCACGCGACTGCTCGGCGATTCGTTCCATCCTGGTGGTGCGGCGCTGACAGAGCGGCTCGGCCGGGTGCTCGCGCTCACGCCAAACAGCCGTGTGCTCGACGCGGCGTCGGGGAAAGGGACGAGTGCGATCCTGCTCGCGCAGCGCTTTGGCTGCTCGGTTGTGGGCGTCGATTTGAGTCACCACAATGTGGCGCATGCTCGCAGCGAGGCGGACCGTCTCGGACTGACGGGCCGAGTGACCTTCAAGGTCGGAGACGCCGAGCGACTGCCCTTCGACGACGCCTCCGCAGACGCCATCATCTGCGAGTGCGCCTTCTGCACGTTTCCTGACAAGCGAGCCGCGGCCGATGAATTTGCGCGCGTGCTGAGGCCGGGAGGGCGGGTCGGCTTGAGCGACCTCACCCGCGCACCAGGCCCGGCCGGGGAATTCGCCGATCTCATGGCCTGGGTCGCGTGTCTGGCTGACGCGTGTCCGGCGGACTCGTACTCAGCCCGGCTGGGTGACGCTGGTTTTATCGACGTCTCGGTGGAGAATCACGATTCTGTTCTCCTCGAGATGATCCGTAAGATCGGGAGTCGTCTGTTCGCGGTCGATGTACTTCGGGGTCTCAACAAGATCGAGCTCGATGGGATCGATTTCGATGCGGCGAAGCGGATGACGCGGCAGGCGCTCGTCGCGGTCGAGGAGCATCGACTTGGTTACGCGGTCGTGTGGGCCAGCAAGCCTGAGCTCAGCGCTGCACGTGCGAACACTCCATGACCAGGCACCATTTGGTATGGACGACCTGAACGCGATATTGACGTGTCCACACTGCAGTCACGAGGAACCCACGATCATGCCGACGGACCGTTGCGTGATCGTATTCGATTGTCCAGGCTGCGGCGCGACGCTGAGGCCGAAGGCGGGCGACTGTTGCGTGTTTTGTTCCTACGCCGATCGGTCGTGCCCTCCAACCCAGGCATCGCCAGGCGCCGACTGTGATGGTCATGCTCGATGACAACACCAAAC
>JAIVJE010000081.1 GCA_020200195.1 Acidobacteriota bacterium
CCCCTGACGTGGGGCGGCGGCATCCGGTCGCTGGAAGACATGCACCAGCGGTTCGAACGGGGCGCGGACAAGATCACACTCAACACCGCGGCATTCGACCGGCCGGAGCTCATCACCGAGGCAGCCCGGGCATTCGGCAGCCAGGCCGTCGTGGTGAGCATCGATGTCTGGAAACCCGGACCCGGAGCCGGTGTAGTGTACGTCGACGGGGGCACGCGTCCGACCGGATGGTCGCCGGCCGACTGGGCCCGGGCGTGCGAGGAGCGCGGCGCCGGCGAGATCCTGTTGCAGACTATCCAACGCGACGGCACGGCTAGCGGCTATGACATCGAGTCGATCGGCGAGGTCGCCGGGGCGGTGTCGGTGCCGGTGATCGCCTGCAGCGGGGTCGGCCGCTTCGAGGATTACGCGGCGGGCATCGCCGCCGGCGCCTCTGCGGTCGCCGCCGCAAACCTGTGGCATTTCAAGGAACTGGCGGACCGAATGGGGAAAAAAGCGCTGATGAAGGCCGGCGTTCCGGTCAGGTTGTAGGAGACGAATCGAAGCCATGCAGTACTGCGTGAAATGCGTGTACCCCGCCGTCGCCGCGACGCCGCTCACCTTCGATCAGCACGGTGTCTGCACCGGATGCCGCGTGGCGGAGATGCCGCGCGCCATCGACTGGAACGGACGGTGGCGGCTCTTCGAGGCGCTGGTCGAGGAGTATCGATCAGCGAGTGGTTACGACATCCTGATTCCGGTCAGCGGGGGAAAGGACAGTTATTTCCAGACCCATGTAGCCGTCAAGCGGTTGGGCCTCAAACCGCTGCTGGTGACCTATCACGGCAACAACTACCTGCCGGAAGGGGAGGACAACCTCCATCGGATGCGTGAAGTCTTCGACTGCGATCACATCATCGTCCGGCCTGGCGTCGACGTGCTGATCAAGATGAACCGGATAGGGTTCCGGCTGCAGGGAGACATGAACTGGCATGCCCACTGCGGCATATTCACGTCCCCGATTCAGGTGGCGGTACGCTACAAGGTCCCGCTCATCCTGTGGGGCGAGCACGGGTTCATGGATCTCGGCGGCATGTACTCGTACAACGATTTCGTCGAGTTCACTGCCAAACACCGGCTCGAGCATGCGCTCCGCGGATTCGACTGGCACGACTTCACGGCGCTTGTGATGCGCGAATACGGGTGGCGCGCCGCCGAGCAGCCGTTCGAGCGCACTTACCGCACGATGTCGAACCTCGACGACATGCACGAGAACGGCATCCACGACTACTTGAAGTTCGTGAAGTTCGGGTACGGTCGCGCGACGGATCACGCGTGTAAGGATATCCGCTCTGGCCTGATGACGCGGGCAGAGGGTATCGAGAAGGTGCGGACTTACGATCATGTGAAGCCGCGCCGCGACCTCACGCGCTGGCTCGACTACGTCGGGATGAGCGAGCGGGAGTTCGACGCGGTCTGCGATACGTTCCGGGACCCGCGCATCTGGAGAGCGGAGGACGGGCAGTGGGTGAAAGAGAACGTCTGGAGGCGGCCGTCGGCGTACGGCCCGGTGAGCCAGCCACTCACATCGGTCGCGCGATAAGCGAAGAAGACATCCGGCCGTCGCGGCTCGCCGACGGTCAGCAGGTCGCCATGCTGCAGGACGTCGGCCGGATGCTGAGCCGGCGCGACGAGTTCGTGGATGTCGCGTGTCCCGCGTGCGGCACGCACGAACGGACGCTGCGTTTTCGCAAGTACGGCCTGACGTACTGGGCGTGTGCGCGCTGCGCGATGGTCTACACGTCCCCACGGCCGTCTCCCGCCACCCTCGACTGGTTCTACCGCGGATCCGTCAATTATGCGTACTGGCACCGGCACATCTTTCCGCAGTCGGAGCAGGCTCGCCGGACCCGGATCGTCGTGCCGAGAGTAACGCGATTTCTGGATATCTGCCGCCGCTTCGGCGTCACGGGCGGATCGTGCCTCGAGATCGGCGCCGGCTACGGTACGTTCTGTCAGGAGCTGCACTCGCGTGGCGTGTTCTCGCGGATCGTCGGCATCGAACCGACGCCGGATCTCGCGGCGCACGGCCGGGCGTCCGGCCTCGAGATCATCGAGCAGCGGTTCGAAGAGGTGTCATTCGCCGAGAACGCCCGGTTCGATGCCGTGGCGTTCTTCGAGGTCATCGAGCACATCTTCTCGCCGCGGGAATTCCTGGAGCGGTGCCGCCATGCGCTGAAACCGGGAGGCGTCCTCGTCCTGACCTGCCCCAACATCGAAGGCTTCGACGTGATGGCGCTCGGCCCGCTGTCGGACACTGTGGACGTCGAGCACCTGAACTACTTCAATCCGCGCGCTCTGAAGTTGTTGCTCGATACCTGCGGATTCGAGCTGGTCGGTGTGGAGACGCCCGGCGAGCTGGATGCGGAACTCGTACGCAAGAAAGCGCTGAGCGGCGAGTATCCGCTCGACGAGCAGCCGCTGCTTCGGAAGATTCTCATCGAGGATTGGGACCGGCTCGGGGGCACCTTTCAGGCGTTCCTCAAAGAGCACGGCCTCTCGTCGCATCTGTGGGCCGGCGCGCGGCTCCGCGGATGACCGTTTGTCGGAGGACCAGCCAGTGACCGCTTTTGCCCAGCTCAGACGCACTGCAAAGAGCGTCGTTCAGAAGAGTCCCGTCATCGGCGGCCTTGCCAGCCGCATCGAGTATCACCTGCAGGCCCGTCACTTTCCGACCGACTTCACCGGCGCGCAGGCCGAGCTGCGGCCGTGGCTCGATCAGCTTCACCGCGACGGCGTCGTGTTGCTCCCTGGCTACTTCGATCGCCAGACCTGTGAGGCCTGCATCCTTGAGCTCGATCACGCCATGGCTGCCAGACTGGACATCGTGCAGGTCAGTGGCAGCGATCGCCGCGTGTACGGCGCCGAGCACCTGTCGCCCGTCGTCCAGCGCTTCGCTGCCGACCAGAACTTCCTCACTGTCGCGCGTCTCTATACGGGTGACGACATCGTCAATGCCTTCACCCTGGCGCAGCGCACCCATCGGCTGGAAGGGTCGCAGATCGCCAACAGCGGCTGGCATCGCGACTCGTTCTACCGACAGGTGAAGGCATTCCTCTATCTGACGGATGTCGACGTAGACTCCGGTCCATTTCAGTACCTTCGCGGCTCCCACCGCTACGACGAGTTCCTGCGCGACCAGCGGCGGTATGGCTTCAAGTTCCATCAAGGCAACTTGCAGGAGGAGGCCACGCGGATGGCGGATCGCGAGCCTCAACGGCTGGCGTCGGTCACGGTGCCGGCCGGCACCGCCGTGCTGGCGAACACCTTCATCATCCATCGCGGATCGCCGATCCGGCAGACAGGGCACCAGCGATACGCGTTGACGAACTACTACTTTCCGCGGACGGATTGCACGCAGGAGCTGATCGACCACTATGCACCGCTGGTATCGCCGGGGGCAGTCCTCTCGCAGCGTGGCTAACCCTCGGAACTGACGGCTGAAAGCTGAGAGCTGAAAGCTGACAGCTGATGACTGAGAGCTGAGAGCTACGAGGTTCAGAGGTCCGCAGGTGGAGGCGGTAACGTCCCCAGACCGGCGGGGACCTCAGGCTCCGGTGAGGCGCCCGCAACCGGCCGCCAGGGCGCGCCCTCGGTCGCATGGGCGGCGACGACGATACAGCTTCGTCCGCTTTTCGAAGAAAAGGTACAACGAGAAGAACGGCTCGAGTGCCTTGAACAGAAATCCCGCCAGCAGCCACGGCAAATACTGTAGCGCCGCCTGATAATCGGGGTCCACCCTCATTCGGATGAACACGGGAATCAGCACGGCCAGCACGGCGCCGAGCAGCACCGTCGTCCCGCCCATGATGCCGGTCAGCCGGACTAATTGACGGCGGCCCTCGGGATCGGGGCGCGCGAGCACACCGTACGCGTACGGTTCGAACGCACGAAACAGAGTGTTCCCGATCAGAACGACGGCCATGGACAGCTGCAGCGCGACGGCGAAAGGCCCCGCCGCCGCCGGGCCGAGCATCGCGGTGATGAGCACCAGGTCAGCGGACGTGTTAAGCCACATGCTCGCGACGTTGGGGACGAGCGGGACGCCGAATCGCAGCAGGTCCGCGGCCGCGTCGCGCCTGACCGTCGCTCCAAGGTACCCGCCGCGCCGCATGAGCACGAGCGCGACACCGGCGGACAGCAGCGATGCCCCGGCGATCCCGGCGGCGCGACCCCGCCAGCTCAGGCCTTTCATGACGAACAACACCGAGACCGCGAGCTCGACGAGAACCATTGCCACTCGGAAAACGCCGAATGCCAGCGGACGCTGCTCGGATTGCCACAACACGAGACGGATCGATACGAGCACCTGCGACGTTCCAACGGCCGTTCCGATTACCAGCCAGGCTGGCGTCAGGCTGGTCGCGTCCGAGACGATCCGTCTCGACAACAGCACTACAGCGACCGCGGCTGCGCCAATGATGACCTGGAGTGCGACAGCGGTGGTGACGAGTGCCCGGAGGCGCTCCCGCGTCACCCGGAAGAAGTTCACACTGACCGCGCCGTGCATGCTCAGCCCGAGGACGAGGGCGAGCATGCTGGTGTACGCCGTGAACGCGGCGACGCGTCCATAGTCGGCCGGTGCCAGGTAGATCGTGAGGAGCGGCAAAAGCGCCAGCGGCACGGCCTTCTGCACGGCTTCGGCGGCGGCGTAGACGGCGACGTTCTGGAAGATGCGGCGCGACGACCCGGACATCACAGCGGCCGCGCTTCGGGCGTACCGCGCGCCCACGCGCCAGCCTCATCAACGTCGATCGCGGGGGGCGCGAGCAGAAGCAGGAACAGGCAGCTCAGAAAGTAGAAGTTCGAAAACACGCTGGCGGCGGTGCCGAACGTGCCCAGCGTCAACGCGCCGATGCCGGCGATTGCCTGGGGATTGACTCTGCGGCGTACGACGAAGGTCAGAAGCAGCGCAAACGCGGCCAGCGCGAGCAACCCGTATTCTGCCACGCACTGCATGAGGAAATTGTGGAAGCTGGTGACCAGCCTGGGCGCATAGAACCGCGCGGTGATGGCGCGGCTGTTGCCAGGCCCGATCCCGAGAAATGCGGTGTCGTACAGCGCGCGGAGCCCCGCGATCGCCAGATTCGCTCTGACGTCCACCGAGGTGTAGTTGGACGATAAGCGCAACGACACGATGTGCTCCAGCGGCGCCTCCACCAGCTCGTGCAGAGAGGTGTCGTGGTCCGGCATGTGGATGGGCACGTCTTTGACGGCGACCGCGGCAATCAGGAGTAAGGTGACCACCCCCGCCACGTGCGGTATCGACCACTGCCGTCGGTAAGCACGCGGTAGGGCGGAGGTCAGTTTCAACAGCGCCGTGACGACGAGCAACAACGCCGTCGCCAGGAGCACGGCTCGCGATCCGTTGATCCAGATCACCGCAATGCCGCCAAGCGCTGCTATCAGTCCGGCCGGCCGTAATCGCGAGTACGCGAACAGCACGGCCAGGTACCCGAGGATCGCCAGCGACGCTTCCTGACCGGTCCGAATCTCCACAGGACTGCCCTGATCAGAAAGAAGTACAGGACCAGGACAGCGTAATGAATGAAGTACGCCGTGTTGTGCGACGCCCACCCGGAGGAGGTGATGAATACAAGGCCCAGCGTGTACGTTGCGAGAATCCCGAACGCGATCGCAAACGCCGCCGCCTGCCCTCCTGTGATGAGCAGGTAACCGCCGACCGGCAACAGGAGCGCCCGGAACAACGTGACGTCACTGTCGGGCGACAGCCGCAGGACCGCCTGTGCATAACCGCACAGCAGAAACGCATAGACGACTATCCGCACGCGGATATTTGGCGCAGTGTCCAGGTCCGCGTCGTTCATCACGAGGCGCCCTGGAGGGCGAACCGTGCCGGCGCCTGGACGACCTGTTCCAGTCGCAGGCGCTGCTCGGCGAGATGGACCTCGTGGTTGCGGCGTGCCGCGCCGCCTCGACCGAGCTCTTCGAGCGCATCGAGCGCGGCCGCGGGTGTGGGGCAGTACCGCACCATGCCTCGGGCGATATCGTGCTCGTAGCTACGCCGGCCGAGTTCCGACGTCACAATCGCCGGAATACCGAACATGATTGCGTCAGCGGCGACGCTCGAACACTCGGTCACGACCGCCGATGCGTGTTCGAACAACGCAAACAGCGGCGCCGACGTCGCGTAGCTCGACTCGAATCGTTCCGGACGGATGCCGGTAGTGTCGCCCAGGCCCTGCGCCCGCCACAGTGGATGCAGGCGTGCCCAGAAGAAATAGTCATCCGGTGCGGACCGCATCAACGCCTTGTCGTACTCCGACAGGCCCGATGCGTGCTGGAGTGCCAGCAACGGCCGGATGCGCGCGCGCGCCGCGATGTCCGCGACCACCGGCGGTGGGGCCGGTGCGCGAGTGCGCAGGCCGTACGCGTCGGCTCGCCACGCGTGCGCCGCCGGATCGCCCACCTCGATCGCCGGATGCGCATGGGCTATCGGTTGCACCGCTTCGGCATCGTCAGATGTGCGGGTCAGGAACACCGAAGGGAGCAGACGATAGCCATCGGCCGGCGCCCAATGCCACGAACCATAGGCGTAGTGATGCCGGCCCGAGAGTCCGTGGCTGACGTCGGCCACGGGGATGCCTAGCCGCCGGCAGGCCAGACAGAACGCCAAGGCGCTGCGGGAGTAGTAATTGACCACGTAGGCGCGGTGCGGTTTCAGAGACGTGAGCCGGCGCGCGAAGCGGCGCGCCAGGGACTCGACAAAGATCATTGACCGCGCCATGTCGGCCGCCGGCAATTCGATGTCGTACGCACTCAGCTTGGGCAGCCGCACGTTCAAACTATGGACGATGCCACGCATGAGGTCGCGCAGCTCGCGGGGAACGGGGCTCAACCGGGAGACGGCCCGTGCGGCGATGACGTCCCGCGTGCAGTTGACGGTCGGCGAAAGAGGCGGCGCCCGTCGAACGGGGAGGTTATCGGCTTCGAGGGCCGTCAGGCGCTGGCCGACACGTTCGTGAAAGTAGCGGAGCGCATCGTAGAACCCATGAAACCAGCGTCCGTCGTGGCGAAAAAACCGGTGTGAGTTGTAGCAGAAGATCGCCGCATCGCAACCCTGCTCGGCCTCCTGCAGCGCGGCGCGCGACTCTACATCGCGCACTAGGCTGCGGCGGAAGAACTGGAGCTTGGCCGGCATCGACGCCTGATGCACGAC
Source organism: Acidobacteriota bacterium (assembly GCA_020200195.1). Classification (GTDB taxonomy): domain Bacteria; phylum Acidobacteriota; class Vicinamibacteria; order Vicinamibacterales; family 2-12-FULL-66-21; genus JAIVJE01. The sequence goes on from JAIVJE010000081.1 coordinate 7,220, forward strand.
GCTCTGTCCTGTCGACTTGGTGATGACGTAGAGGTCGAGGATCGTGGCCAGGTGGAACTTGACCAGCGGCCAGAGCTCCACGTCGTTGTATATCCAGCTGCGCACCAGCGGGTCGGGATCGAGCGTCTCGAGCGCGTCATAGAGCAGGAGCTGGGCATCCCGCGGGTGGTCCATCCGTCCGGGCCTCTGAGGAAACGGCGATGATAGCATGCGACCGTGGGACGCTTGTGTTGCGGTCTCACGCGAGCCATGGTACGCTTTTCGACCGTCATCGTTCGTCAACCCTCCATAATCCCTGCTGCGATGCGGTCGTCGAAGTACGGGTGGGTATGCGCGTGAACACAGCAGACGTCAATCCGAGAATGGCTCAGCTCGAGGAGCGGAAGCAGCAGGAGCGCGATCTCCACGATTTGATCCGCGGCGAAGGCAAGGGCGAGGCGCGGTACACCGCCAACAAGAAGTACTACAGCGTCGCGCGCGACGCCAATGTGCGGTTCGTCCGCGAATGGCTCGCTGGCCGTGTGGCGGGCAAGGACGTGTTGGACTATTGCTGCGGTAACGGGGAGACCTCCCTCTGGCTCGCCGCGCACGGTGGCAACGTCTCCGGCATCGACATCTCTCCAGTATCCGTGCAGAACGCCACCGCGGCTGCGGCGGAACGCGGACTGCGGGAGCGCGCGCGTTTCGTCGTCATGGATGCCGAACAGATGGAGTTTCCCGACGACAGCTTCGATTTCGTGACGGTGAACGGCGTGCTGCATCACCTCGACCTTGACAAGGCGTACGCGGAAATGTCGCGCGTGCTTCGCCCCGGCGGTCAGGTGATCGCGACCGAATCGTTGCGACACAATCCGGTCATCCAGTGGTATCGGCGGCTGACACCACAGATGCGGACGCCCTGGGAAGTCGACCACATCCTGGGGAAATCCGAGATCTTTGCCGCAGAGCGGAGTTTCGCCCGCGTCGAGGTCGCGGGGTTCTTCCACCTGTTCACCATTCTGGCGGTGCCGTTTCGCAACACGGCGGTGTTCCGCCCGGTGTTGCGGCTGCTTTCGGCGATCGACGCGATCGCCTTGCGGCTGCCGGTCGTGAAGTGGCAGGCGTGGATGGCTGTCTTCGTCCTCTCGGATCCGAAGAAGGCCGGTGCGGCAGGCCCTTCGACCGTTGCGGTGCGCGGCTGAGCGGACTGGCCCCGTCTATGCCTGCCTCGCGCCGTCCTGTCATCTGGCTGCTTCAGGACGGTGAACCGCTCCCGACGGATGCGGATCCGCGATTGATGCGGACCGGTCATCATGCGGAACACCTGGTGCGGTCCGGATTCTCTGTAACGTGGTGGACGTCCCGCTTCAACCACAATCGCAAGGAGTTCCGACAGGCGCCGGGAACGCTGGTCTCGATGGGGCCGGATTATCGCATCGCGCTGCTCGATGGACCTGGCTATTCGCGGAACATGTCACTCGCGCGCGTGAGGCACTACCGCGCCATTGCCGCACACTTCACGAAGCTTGCCCAAGAGCAGCCGCGGCCGGCGCTCATCGTTGGTTCCTATCCGTCCCCCGAGCTGTGCGATGCGGGCCGGAGCTTTGCCCGCCGACTCGGGGTTCCCTTCATCGTTGACATTCGCGACCCGTGGCCCGACATCTATCCGGAATACTTGCCGGCGGCCCTCAGGTGGACGCTGCTCCCGCTGCTTCGGTACCATCGGCAGAAGATCGGGGCGATCGCGCGTGACGCGGCCGGCATCATTGCGGTGTCTACCGCGATGCTCGACTGGGGCGTTCGGTACGCGCGACGGCCCCGCGGTCCGCACGATCGGGTCTTTCACATCGGATTTCGTAAACAGCCGATCGACCGCGAAATCCATGTGCCACAGGCATTCAGCCCGGAGGCGCCGCTCACTTGTCTGTTCGCGACGACCTGTGGCCGCAGCTACGACGGGAAAGTGCTGGTCGACGCTGCCCGGCTGCTCGAGGCGCGCGGCGAGCGCCGTGTCCGCTTCATCGTGTCGGGCGATGGGGACCAGCGCGCCCGCTGGATGCGGCGCGGCCGGGGCCTGACGTCGATCACCTTTACCGGTTGGATCCCGCACGATGAGCTTCAGCGGCACTTCATGACCTCGCATGTCGGTCTCGTGCTGATGACAGGCGGAATCACGCGTTTCTGGCTGGGGAACAAGATTTTCGAATACCTTTCAGCGTTCCTCGCGGTGGTCAACAACGTTCCCGGAGAGTCGGCGGACATTGTCGCCAGCCGCGGCGTTGGCACGAACACGCCTCCCGGCGACGCGGCGGCGTTGGCGGCGGCGCTCGTGAACCTCGCCGACCGCCCCGATCTGGTCCGCGCGCAGATGCAGTCCGCGAAGCGTGTATTCCTCAGCGAGTTCGAGCGGGATGCTGTGACTGCGCAGTATCTCCAGCATCTTCAGGTTCTGATGGAGCCCCCGCCTCTGGCCGAGGCGGCGGGCATATGATCGCGCCGGTCACCACGAGCATCTGCGTCTGCGGGCTCGGGTACGTCGGCGCAGTGACCGCAGCGGCGTTCGCGCGGCTCGGTCACACCGTCACGGGCGTCGATGTCGACTCGTACAAAGTGGATGCGATCAACGCCGGCCAGTCCCCCTTCGTGGAGAAAGGGCTGCCGGAACTGACCGCGGAGGTCGTCAGAGCGGGGCGGCTGCGGGCCACCACGGACATCGACACGGCGGTCATGGATGCCGACGTCGCGCTCGTCTGCGTAGGAACCCCGAGCCGTCCGGATGGCAGCCTGAACATCGACTTCGTGCGCACGCTGTGCGGACAAATCGGTGACGTCCTCCGCGCCGCGCCGCGCTACCGCGTCGTCGGCGTGCGCAGCACCATTCTGCCGGGCGTGACGCTGGGAACCGTGGTGCCCGTGCTGGAAGCGGCGAGCGGTCTGAAGGCCGGCCCTGATTTCGGTGTCGCCTTCAATCCCGAGTTCCTCCGTGAGGGCAGCGCGATAGAAGATTTTTTCGAGCCAACGCGAACGGTCATCGGGGAGCTCGACAAGCGCAGCGGGGACTGCGTCGCGGCGCTCTATGAGGGGGTGCCGGGGCCGGTCGTGCGGATGACGTGCGCCGCGGCCGAGCTCGTGAAATACGCCGACAACGCATGGCACGCCGTGAAAGTATCGTTTGCAAACGAGATCGGCAGCCTCGCGAAGGCACTGGACGTAGACGGTGCGGCCATCATGGAAACGTTCACGATGGACACCAAGCTCAACATCTCGCCCAAGTACTTGCGCCCGGGGCTCACCTTTGGAGGATCGTGTCTTCCGAAAGACGTCCGCGCCATCAACCACATGGCGTCGACCGCTGGTGTCCGCGCGCCGCTGCTGGGCGCCGTGCTCGCCAGCAACGAGGCGCATCTCGAGCGGATCCTCCAGGTGATTCTCGGGACCGGCGCGGGCCGGGTGGGCTTCCTTGGTGTTACCTTCAAGCCGGGCACCGACGATCTACGGGAGAGTCCGGCGCTCAGTCTGATCGTCGCC
>JAIVJE010000082.1 GCA_020200195.1 Acidobacteriota bacterium
CAGATCACCGCGATGGAGTGGGACGGCGCTGTGCGGCGGGTAGGTACAAGAGCCGGAACAACGAGACCGTCCCGCCTCTTCGAGTTGACACCTGAGGTCGAGCAACTTTTGTCGCGAGCCTATATTCCCCTCCTCACACATCTGCTCGATGTATTTGCCGCCGGGATCCCCCCGCGTCAGTTGGACGCGTTTCTGCGAGGGGCGGGGAGGAAGCTCGCCGATGAGCTGTCGTCCAGACGACTTCAGGTAACCTGCGGTCGCGAGTTCTGGCAGCCAGCGCGCTGCTGAACGATCAGTGGTACGCCGAGTGCTTACTCCGATCGCACGAAGATCATTGAGGAGTGTGACCATGCCCCCCACCGATACGGCTGTCGTCGACAGGAACGCGCACCGGGTAGTCGGACGCCTCGGCGATATGGAACGCTGGGGTACCGTCGCGACTGCCTCAGCCTTGATCGCCTACGGCATGAGTCGCCGGTCCGTTCGCGGGGTGTGTCTGGCCGTTGCAGCTACTCCGCTCGCGTACCGGGGTCTCGCCGGGCGCTGGCCGCCGTACCTGAGCTCTGTGATTGGGCCTGGTCATGGATCCGACACGCGTGTGGCGCTTTCGGGTGATCGAGGCATTCACGTTCGTGAATCGGTTCGCATCGAGAGGCCGCTCGGGGAGGTCTATCGCTTCTGGCGTCAACTCGAGAATCTCCCTCGATTCATGACGGCGCTCGAGCGTGTCACCGAACTCGGCGATGGCCGGTCGCATTGGGTGGCCAAGGGTCCCGGCGGCATGCGGGTGGAGTGGAACGCCGAGATCGTCAACGAAGTCGAGAACAAGGTCATCGGCTGGCGATCGCTCCCGGACGCAGATGTGGTCACCGCGGGATCGGTGAATTTCGATGCCGTGCGGGGCGGGCGGAGCACTCAGATCTCGGTTCACCTTCAGTATGCGCCGCCGGCCGGCCGTATGGGCGCGCTCGTGGCGGCAGTGGCAGGCCGCGAACCATCGCAGACCATCCGCGAAGATCTCCGTCGTCTCAAGCAGCTGCTCGAGGCTGGTGAGATCCCGCGAGCATCATCCCAGCAAACATCAGGGAGCCGACGATGAAAGGCGTGTGCTATTACGGCAAGGAGGACGTTCGCGTCGAGAACGTTCCGGACCCGACCATTCTGAACCCACGCGACGCTATCGTGAAGATCACCGCTACTGCTATCTGCGGCTCTGACCTGCACATTTATGGCGGCTATATCCCGACGATGCAGAAAGGTGACGTCCTGGGGCACGAGTTCATGGGGGAGGTCGTGGAGGTCGGCAACGGAAACACTCGTCTTCAGATCGGCGACCGCGTCGTCGTGCCATTCACGATTGCTTGCGGACATTGCTATTTCTGCAAAGAGGAGCTCTGGTCTCTTTGCGACAACTCCAACCCGAATGCCTGGATGGCGGAGAAGCTCAGTGGCTTCGCCGGCTCGGGTCTGTTTGGCTACTCGCACATGTATGGCGGGTACCCCGGCGGGCAGGCTGAATACGCGCGGGTACCGTTTTCAGACGTCGGGCCGATCAAGGTCCCGGAGTCGCTGTCCGATGAGCAGGTCCTGTTTCTCTCCGACATCTTTCCGACCGGGTATATGGCCGCCGAGAACTGCCAGATCAAGCCGGGTGACACCATTGCCGTCTGGGGTTGCGGTCCGGTCGGTCAATTCGCGATCAAGAGCGCGTATCTGCTCGGCGCGGAGCGGGTCATTGCCATCGATCGATTTCCTGAACGGCTTGCGATGGCCGCCTCCCAAGGAAAGGCCGAGATCCTGAACTATTCAGAGGTCGACGTCCCGGAGGTCCTGCGGGCGCTGACCGGCGGCCAGGGTCCGGACGCCTGCATCGACGCGGTGGGCCTCGAGTCGCACGGGACCACGCTGGACGCATGGTACGACCGGGCGAAGACGTCGATGTATCTGGCGACCGATCGACCGCATGCGCTGCGACAAGCGATCACCGCGTGCCGCAAAGGTGGCACCGTCTCGATTCCTGGCGTCTATGGCGGATGGCTCGACAAGTTCCCGCTCGGCGCCGCGTTCGCCAAAGGGCTCACGCTCAAGATGGGCCAGACGCACGTCCACAAGTATCTGCCCGTGCTGCTCCAGCGCATCGAGCGCGGGGACATCGATCCATCGTTCGTCATCACGCACCGAGTGACCCTCGACGACGCGCCAACGATGTATCGAACGTTCCGGGAGAAACAGGACCACTGCATCAAAGTGGTCATGAAGCTTCATTAGGCGTTGATGCCGGTCAGCGCGCCATTCGCGCGAGTTCCGCTTCGGCGGCGATGTAGCCGAACGCGGGCCATAGCGCGGTCTGACCCTCGACGATGCGTCTGAGCACCTCGACCGCTTGATCGCGGCGGCCGTTATAAAGGTGCCAGTTGGCGATGCCGTATCCTATCGTCACCGCGTCCAGCCCGGCGTTGGCGGCGGACATCAGCGCGTCGGCCTTCTCAACGCCCTTGTACATCAGCAGCAGCTTGTGATACGAGGCGTTCTCGATGATCTCCATCGACGGCGTAATCGTCTCCAGCACCTGCCGCGCCTCGCCCTGCCGATCCAGCCGCCGTAGCGTCATATACAACCAGTGACTGGTGGCGACGCGCATGTCGTCGTTCTTCGAGAACCGCATGCACTCGCGGTATGCGTCGAGCGCCGCGCCGAAGTCACCTTTCAGGTAATGCGCTAGTCCGAGGTGATAGTAGACGTTCGAGTTCAGTGTACTGGTCGGGATGTTGCGCGCGTTGGGCTGTCCATCCGGCTCCACGTCATCTGCGCGTTGCGCCACAAGATCGGCCGCTCGCTTCAGGTCCGCCACCGCGCGCTCCAGCTCCCGCACCGAAATGTACCGGTGGCCCCGGTGCCGGTACATCCGCGCATCGTCCGGATGTTTCTTGATGCCCTCGCCGAAGATGTCGATCGCCTCTCGAAATCGTCCCAGGTAGGCAGTACGGCGGCCCAGCCAGATGATCGCGTCGGCATCATCCGGATTGCGGCGGTGATCGGCTGCCGCTTTGGCCAGGTTCTCCTCGAGCAGTTTCCGCGCGTCCGCGGCTACCGCCGAGGAGGTCAGCGGCTTCCCGAGCAATGAGGTCGCCTCAGGCGTGGCGGTCTGGTTCCACGCGCACAGCAGCGTCATCAGCGCCAGGTTGTAGATCGGTATAAACACAGGCGTACCTCACAATAACCAAAATCTGTTGTGTTCGGATTTTTTACGGCTATGGCACGTACTTATACGCCTCTACGCGCCGGATGCGCGCGTTCATGGTGAAAATCGCCGGCTTCTTTTGGCACGGAAAATGGTCGTATGTTTCATCGATCCGGAACGACAAAAATACGGGAGGTTTCATCATGGCTGAACAGAAAGGGACCGCGGTCTCACAACCGCAGAGGCAGCACGAGGATCGGCAGGCCGGCCGCAACTCGAGCTCGGGCCTGGAGCGCAGCCAACAACGGGGCGAACAGGGATTGGACCGTTGGGGCGCATTCCCGGAGCGGTTCGCCTCCGGCCCGTTTGAGTTCATGCGCCGCATGACCGACGAAATGGATCGCGTCTTCGATCGGGTGTTCGATGATTTCGGGTTGGGACGCCGTTCATCGACGCCGCGGAGTTTGTTCAGCGCGCGGCCGGTTGCGCGCGAGTCCCTCTGGTCGCCGCGCATCGAGGCGTTTCAGAAGGAAGACAAGTTCATCGTCCGTGCTGAATTGCCGGGCCTGAAAAAAGAGGACGTCGAGATCAACATCACCGACGACGTGATCACCATACAGGGCCAGCGACGGCACGAACAGGAAGAGCAGAGGGAAGGGTTCTATCACAGCGAGCGGTCATACGGCGGCTTCTATCGTACCATTCCGCTGCCGGAAGGCGTCCTGACGGACACAGCCGATGCCTCGTTCAGGGACGGTGTGCTGGAAATCAAGATACAGGCGCCGCCTAATGAAGTGAGCCGAGGGAGAAAGCTGGAGATCAAGGAAGGATCAGCGAAGTAGTTCCGCCCGAAGGGGTTCCGCACGATCGTTCTGCACGTTCGGTCGTGCGGGATACCCTTAGCTGGATGAGATCACCCTCGGGCATTCGACCCCTTACGACCATACCCAACATCACAAGCTTGCGCGACGAGTTTCGTCCAATGCTCGTCCTCGCTGTCCCCGTCGTCCTCGCGGAACTGGGCTGGATGGCGATGGGGATTGTGGACACATTAATGGTCGGACGGCTGAGCCCCGAGGCGATCGGCGCCGTGGGTATCGGGAGCTCGCTGTTCATGGCCGTCGGCATTTTCGCGATGGGCCTGCTGCTGGGGCTCGATACGCTCGTGTCGCAGGCGTTCGGGGCCGGCCGGCTGGACGACTGCCATCGCTGGCTTCACCACGGCATCTTCACGAGCGTGGTGTTGACCGTGCCGCTGATGCTCGTGCTCTGGGCCATCTCCGCGGGGCTCGACGGATGGGGCCTCGACGCAGGTGTTCTTACGCTGACGAAGCCGTACCTGGACGCTTTGACGTGGAGCGTCCTGCCGCTGTTGTTGTACGCGTCCTTCAGGCGTTACCTGCAGGGTATGAGCGTCGTGCGGCCGGTTATGGCGGCGCTCGTTGGCGCGAACCTGATCAACATCGTGGTCAATTGGGTGCTGATCTTCGGCAAGTTCGGCGCGCCCGCACTGGGTGTGGCCGGGGCAGCCTGGGCAACGGTCTTTTCGCGGGTGGTCATGGCGGGCTACCTGGGCATTGTGATTGTCATGCGCGAGCGTGCGAGCCGGCCAGGGCTCTTTGAAACCTCCCTGCGTATCGACGTGGGCTGGTTGCGACGGTTGTTCATGCTCGGGTTTCCCGCTGCGATGCAGGTCACGTTGGAGGTAGGGGTGTTCGCGGCAGCCACGGCGCTGGCGGGACGGCTCGTGCCGACGCAACTCGCCGCTCACCAGATAGCGATCAATATGGCGGCGCTGACCTTCATGGTCCCGCTCGGTGTGGCGTCGGCTGGTGCGGTGCGGGTCGGCCACGCCGTCGGCCGCGGGGATCCTGGCGGGGCTGCGCGCGCCGGCTGGACCGCCCTGCTCTTCGGCACCGCATTCATGGCGTGCGCGGCGGCCGCCTTTCTGCTGATGCCGAGAATGCTCATCGGTGCGTTCACCACCGACCCCGGAGTCCTGGCGACTGGCGTTGCGCTTCTATTCGTGGCGGCGGTGTTTCAATTGTTCGATGGGCTGCAGGGCGTCGCCACGGGCGTGCTGCGCGGTCTTGGCGACACGCGAACACCGATGCTCTGGAACCTGGCAGGACACTGGGCGATCGGGCTGCCACTCGGATACGCCCTGTGTTTCGCGTTCGGTCTCGGTGTGTCGGGGCTGTGGTGGGGCCTCTCGACCGGCCTGATCATCTGCGGCATTGCCCTCCTGACCGTATGGATCAGGCGCGTGCGGCACCTAACTTGCTCCGTCGTGGCTCAGGAGGACTGATGATCCCGGAAAACGAGAAACCGAGGCCGCACGGGGATCCCCTGGACGACGCGAGCGAGGGGAATCAAGCGCAGCGCCAGAG